>NZ_LJJX01000029.1:0-96689 GCF_001421075.1 Frankia sp. CpI1-P
GCCACGAACACCCCGCTCCCAGCACGTACAGAATCGAGTCGATCACCAGGCGTCGGTCGTACTTCAACGGGGCACCACCGCGGCACGGGTCCCGCACGGGCAACAGCGGTCCGATCACCGCCCACTGCCCGTCCGTCAACGACGTGTCGTAGGCGGCCTTACACGAACAGACACACACCGGTCCGATCGTGNCCGGAANCTCCCCGCGGGCACCCCACGACACGCCATCCCACCANNACCATCACATTCCGAACATCCCCAGTTACCCAACACCCTCTGAGGCGGAGCGCTGGCCGGGTGTCCGTCGAGACCGCACCCGGCATCCTCCTCGTCTCGCCCGGCGGTGCGCCGGTCCGATCGCCGGCCGGGGCGTCGGGCCGCGCCGGCCCGGACCGCTCGGAGGGCGTCCCGTTGTCATCGTATGGCTACGAGCGAATGAACGGGGAAGCGATACCTGAATCCGCTTTTGTCTACGGATTCGCTCGCCCGATGGCCAGTCGANCTACGCTTTCGGTAGGCGCTTGGCTGAAGGGATGCGTGGACGGTGTCGAATCTGATCGTTACCGAGGCAAGTGTGACCCAGGCCGCACTTCACGCCAGGGCGGCGGAGCTCACCGATCGGGAGGAGGCCCGCCTGCAGAACCGGACCCGTGGTTCCGAACGGCTGCACGCGCGGGCGACGCGGTCGATGACGTCGGGGGTGCCCTCGTCCTACCAGGTCCGCGACCCGTGGCCGATCTACCTCACCCACGGGCGCGGTTCGCTCGTCTGGGATGTCGACGGCAACGAGTACGCCGACTTCCACAACGGCTTCGGCTCGATGGTCCAGGGCCACGCCNACCCCGCGATCGTGCGGGCGGTGACCGAGCGGGTCGCCCTCGGCACCCATTTCGCCATGCCGACCGAGGACTCGGTCATCGTCAGCGAGGAGCTCGCCCGCCGGTTCGGGCTGCCGCAGTGGCGCTACGTCAACTNCGGCTCCGAGGCGACGATGGACGCCATCCGCATCGCCCGCGGGGTCACCGGCCGCGACACGATCGTCAAGATCTTCGGCTCGTACCACGGCCACCACGACTACGTGATGGTGTCGATCGGCACGCCCTACGACGACATCGGTCCGGCCGACAACATGAACTCCCTCGGCTACGGCGCGGGCATCCCGCAGGCCGTCATCGACCTCACCGTGCCCGTCCCGTTCAACGACGCCGCCGCGATGGAGCGCCGGATCGAGGCCCTCGCCGCCGAGGGCCGCCTGCCCGCCTGCGTCATCATGGAGGCGGCGATGATGAACCTGGGCGTCATCCTGCCCGAGCCCGGCTACCTCGAGGCGGTCCGGGAGATCACCGCCCGGCACGGCATCATCCTGATCTTCGACGAGGTCAAGACCGGCCTGTGCGTCGCGGCCGGCGGCGCCACCGAGCGCTTCGGCGTGCGACCCGACATGATCACGCTGGCCAAGGCCCTCGGCGGCGGCCTGCCNTCGGGCGCCATCGGCGCGACCGCGGAGATCATGGAAGTCGTCGCCTCGGACAGGGTCAAGCAGGTCGGCACGTTCAACGGCAACCCGCTGACCATGGCCGCGGCCCGGGCGAGCCTGCTGGAGGTGCTCACCCCCGAGGCCTACGCGCACCTGGACCGCCTCAACGACCGCCTGATCGCCGGCTGCGACGAGATCCTGGCCCGCCACGGCATCCCCGGCTACACCGTCGGGATCAGCTCCAAGGGCTGCGTGCACTTCACCGACGCGCCCATCCGCGACTACACGTCCTTCATGGCCCACCAGAACGCCGAACTGCCCGAGCTCGCCTGGCTCTACAACGCCAACCGCGGCGTCCTGATGGCCCCCGGCCGCGAGGAGGAGTGGACCCTGTCGGTCCAGCACACCGACGCCGACGTCGNCCGCTACCTCGACAGCCTCGACCAGCTCACCCGCGACCTCACCGCCTGACCCGCCTGGCACGCCTGGCCGGGGTCGCTGATCATCCCTAGAGGGATCGCAACCAGCAACGCCGCCTGGTTGGAGCGGCGATCCGATCGCGGGATGTTGGTGTTCCGCGGAACCGCGCTGCGCGCCTCAGCCCCAGTTTCAGCCCCCAGCTCCGGCGATCGTGGTGTTCCGCGGAACCGCATCGCGCGACCGGGTGGATCCCGTCCGGCGGAGATCGCCGCTGAGTTGTGTACCGGCGGGCTGAGTGCCCACCCGTCGCTGATGATCCGCGGGGCGATCGGAGACGGCGTTCGGCCGGCCCGTTCGGGCTTGAGGAGGGTCAGTGGCCGGTGAGGTGGTCGAGGGCGGGACCGAGGCGGGAGGGGCGGCCGGTGCGGTTCTCGCGGGTGTCGGCGGCCGCGGCGAGCAGGCGGCCGGCGTTGATGCCGAGCCAGCGGGCCGGTTCGGGTTCCCAGGGGCGGCGGCGGTCGACGACCCAGGGGAGCTCGGTGCGAGGGGAGTGCTGGCCGCGGATCAGGTCGGCGAGGGTTCGTCCGGCCAGGGCGGCGGCGGCCACGCCGTCGCCGACGTAGCCGCCGGCCCAGGCCAGGCCGGTGTCGGGGGCGAAACTGACGCCGGGGGTCCAGTCGCGCGGGACGGCGAGAGGGCCGCCCCAGCCGTGGGTGATCCGGGCGTTCGCGGCGGCGGGGAACAGGGTGACCAGGGTGCGGCGGAGGTGCTCGAAGACGGCGGGGGAGGAGTCGAAGGCCGGGCTGGTGCGCGAGCCGAAGTGGTACGGCGCGCCGCGACCGCCGAGGACGATCCGGCCGTCCGCGCTGCGCTGGGCGTAGATGAGCAGCCGGCGCCCGTCGGACAGGGTGACCCGGCGATCCCAGCCGATCTCCGCCCAGACCGACTCCGGCAGCGGCTCCGTGGCGATGATGAGCGAGTAGACGGGGGCGAGGTCGCGGCGCAGGCCGGGCAGGGTGGGGGTGTAGCCCTCGGTGGCCCGCACGACGACGCCTGCCTGGATCTCGCCGTCGGCCAGCACCACCCGACCCGGTTCGATGCGCTCGGCGGGGGAGTGCTCGAACAGCTCGGCGCCGTGGCGCTGCGCCGCCGTCGCGAGGCCGCGGACCAGCTTGACCGGGTGTAGCGCGGCGCACTGCGGATCGAGGATTCCGCCGAGGGCGCCGGGCACCCGGACGAGGCGGGCGGCCTGGTCGGCGTCCAGCCAGCGCGGTGCGGAGTCGACGGCGGGCACGCTCGGGAGGGTTGCGCGGAGGCGGGTGAGCTGGGCGGGGGTGGTGGCGAGTTCGAGGAAGCCGTCCTTGACGAGGTCGCAGTCGATGCCCTCGGCGCGGCAGACGGCGTCGATGTCGTCGATGGTGGCCGCGAGCGGCCCCCGCATCGCCGGCGCCATCGACTGGACGGGGAACAGCGCCGAGCACCAGCCGCCGTTGCGCCCGGACGCGCCGAATCCGGCGATCTCCCGCTCGACGACGGCCACCCGCAGGGTCGGGTCGTCGCGGCGCAGGTGGTAGGCGGTCCACAGGCCGGTGAAGCCGGCGCCGACGATGGCGACGTCGGCGGTGAGCCGGCCCAACAGACGCGGCCGGGGCGTGGGGGCGGGGCCGGCGGTATCCAGCCACAGGGACGGGACGGCGGCTGCGGCGGCGGGACGTCGGCGGCCCGGCATCGTTTCGACCTGCCTTTCTCCGGGGCCGTGCGCCCTCCGCTGGACGGGGCGCGGGTAGCGTGTTTCCGTGGCGTCACGGTCCTTTGTTCACGCTATCCGTGGCCTGAAGTTCGTGTAACCATCGTAATCGTTGTGGTGACATGTCGGGCGGTCGGACGGTCGGGAGACCATCAGCACGAGGAGAGACGTATGGACAAGATCCTCGCCAACTTCGTCAGCGGTGTCTCCAGTCAGACCGCCGGCGGCGAGACGATGTCAATTCTGAACCCGTCGACCGGCGAGCTGTTCGCCGAGGCCCCGCGGTCGGGTCCCGCCGACGTCGACGCCNCCGTCCGCGCCGCGTCCACGGCGTTCGAGACCTGGCGCGACACCACCCCGGCCGAGCGTTCCCGGGCGCTGCTGCGCCTCGCGGACGCGCTGGAGGATCGCGCCGACGAGGTCGCCGCGGTGGAGAGCGCCAACACCGGTAAGCCGCTGCAGCTCACCATCGACGAGGAGATCGGGCCGTCCGCCGACCAGATTCGCTTCTTCGCCGGGGCCGCGCGCCTGCTGGAGGGCCGGGCCGCCGGGGAGTACCTCGCCGGGCACACCAGCTACGTCCGCCGAGAGCCTGTCGGGGTCTGCGCGCAGGTCACGCCGTGGAACTACCCGCTGATGATGGCGGTATGGAAGATCGCCCCGGCGATCGCGGCCGGCAACACGGTCATCCTCAAGCCGTCGGACACGACCCCGGCGTCCAGCCTGCTGCTCGCCGAGATCGCCGCCGAGTTCCTCCCGCCCGGCGTGCTCAACGTCGTCTGCGGGGACCGGGATACCGGGCGGGCGCTGGTCGCGCACCCGGGGCCGGCGATGGTGTCGGTGACCGGCAGCGTGCGGGCCGGCATGGAGGTGGCGCGGGCGGCGGCGGACTCGCTCAAGCGGGTGCATCTCGAGCTCGGCGGCAAGGCGCCGGTCATCGTCTTCGACGACGTGGATCCGGCCGCCGTCGCCGCGGAGATCGCCGGCGCCGCCTACTTCAACGCCGGCCAGGACTGCACCGCGGCGACCCGGGTGCTGGCCGCGCCGGGGATCCACGACGATCTCGTCGCGGCGCTGGCCGAGGCGGCCCGGGGCACCGCGACGGGTTCGCCGGACGAGACCGACGTCGACTACGGCCCGTTGAACAGCGCCGGCCAGCTCGACCGGGTGGGCGGGTTCGTCCAGCGGGCGCCGGAGCACGCCGAGATCCTTGCCGGCGGGGCGCCCCTCGACCGGCCGGGCTACTTCTACCCCGCCACGGTTGTCGCCGGTCTGCGCCAGGACGACGAACTCATCCAGTCGGAGGTCTTCGGCCCGGTCATCACGGTGCAGCGGTTCGACGCGGAGGACACTGCGGTGGCCTGGGCCAACGGCGTGGAGTACNGCCTGGCCTCCAGCGTCTGGACGCGCGATCACGGCCGGGCCATGCGGGTCGCGCGCCGCCTGGACTTCGGCTGCGTATGGATCAACACTCATATCCCGATCGTCGCGGAGATGCCGCACGGCGGATTCAAGAAGAGCGGCTACGGCAAGGATCTGTCCGTGTACGGCCNGGAGGACTACACCAGGATCAAGCACGTGATGAGCAACATCGAGTTCTGAGCTGGGGTGGCCATGACCGTCGGTGCGCCGAGTGCGGGGGCTGGGGGGCTGACCCCGCGGTTCGTCACGGTCCACGGGTATCGGCGCTGCTATCTGCGCGCCGGCCGCGGACCGGTGCTGCTGCTGATCCACGGCATCGGGGACAACGCCCGCACCTGGGGGCCGATCATTCCCGAGCTCGCGCGGCGCCACACGGTGATAGCCCCCGACCTGCTCGGACACGGGGAGTCGGACAAGCCGCGCGGTGACTACTCGGTGGCCGGCTATGCCTGCGGCATGCGTGACCTGCTCACCGTGCTCGGCATCGAGCGGGCGACGGTCGTCGGGCATTCGCTCGGTGGCGGGGTCGCGATGCAGTTCGCCTACCAGTTCCCGGAGCGCTGCGAGCGGCTCGTCCTGGTGTCCACCGGCGGGGTCGGGCCCGATCTGCACCCGGCACTTCGGGCCGCGGCGCTGCCGGGCGCCGGCACGGTGATGTCGCTGATGGGCATCCCGCCGGTGCGGCTCGCCGGCTGGGCCGGACTGCGGACACTGCGGGCACTGCACACCGCCCTCGGCCGCGATGCCGAGGACATCCTGCACGTCTGCGACTCGCTCGGGGTGCCGACGGCGCGGGCGGCCTTCCTCCGGACGCTACGAAGCGTCGTCGACGCCCGCGGGCAGGCCATCACGATGCTCGACCGCTGCTATCTGGCCGCCGGGATGCCGTCGCTGATCGTCTGGGGCGACCGGGACGCGGTGATCCCGGTCGATCACGCCCGGATCGCGCATGCGGCCATGCCCGGAAGCCGGCTGGAGATCTTCTCCGGTGCCGGGCATTTTCCCCATCACAGCGATCCCGCGCGCTTCCGGCGGGTTCTCGAGGATTTCCTGGCCACGACCAGGCCGGCGAGCCACTCGCCACGCCAATGGCGGATGCTGCTGCGCGAACACGGCCGGGAGGAGCGCACCCCCCGGCCGATGGACGATCCCGGCATCCCGGCCTCGCCCACGGCGGCTGCCACGACCGGCACCGAGAGCACCGGCACCGAGACGAACACCGGCACCGAGACGAACACCGCGATCGAGACGAACACCGCGATCGAGACAAACTACACGATCGAGACGAAAACCGGCACCGTGAACGCCACCACCGCCGAGTCCCCCCGTTCGGGGACGTCGCGGGTGGGGAAGCCGCGGGTGGGGGCGTCGCGGGTAGGGGAGCGGCCGTCGCGGGGCACCGGCCGGGGCGGGCCGCCCGATCCGGGCGCACCCGTCGGCTGAGGGCTCGCGGGCCGGTATCAGGCCGTTTCGGGTTCGACCTGGCCGGCGTCGCGCACCGCGGTTCGGTCTATGCCCTCGCGGCCGCGGATGGACGGCTAAGCGATGGGTGGGCCGGAAGGCCCCCGGACAGATGCGGTCATGCCTTCTCGGCTGAACCGCTCTCCTCGACGCTCTTCGTCACCGGGAAGTTCCCGGGGTCGACGGAGATCCTGCCCACTCGTACCTTGTGCATGGTCGCCTGTTCGGGCCACCCGGCGTTCGGATGATGCACAGCCTTCGGCGCGGGTCTGCATTAACAGGTCGCCACCCGCTATCGTGGAGTTCNACGGGCAGGCCGACGTCAATATGGCCTATCCTTGGTGGCGTAACACCAAAGTCCTCAAATCTCGGAGGTCGACCCTTGGCACGCCGTGCACGACTCAGCTGGCCGCAGGAACGGCACCAGGCGAGTGAAGTGGTTGTCAGCCGGGTTGACCCCGGGCGGGGCTGGACGCTGGAGCAGGCCCGTGACCTGGTGCGACAGGGTTACTCCGTCGANCATGTGGCGGAACGCACCGGGTTTCCGGAGCAGATGCTGAAAGTCGCCGAGGAGGACTGAGCGGAGTCGCCCGTCATCCGGGTGTCAGGAAAGTGCCACGGTGAGCCATGGTCGCCCACCGTCGTCAACCGCGCGGTAATCGCTTCTGCGGGCCAATCCATCGGGCCGGTCGGCCGATCTTTCGTGGCCACTCTCCGTCGGTGGTCCCTATAGCTACCTCAAGCCAACCTAACCGTCGACGATATGACGGTGCGCCGGAGTCAGGTCACGCTGCGCACAACGCAATGGGCGACTACGTCGGCTTCGTCAACCAATTCGCCCCGATGCGCCGCCCGTGCTTCCGACTCATCCGCTGGTCCGACGCTATGCTGCTGGTCCGGCGCTATGCCGCAGCGGAACCGGTGACCCGCACCAGCCGCGCCAGATGGTCGCTGTAGACCGCGTCGAGCCCGTATCCGGCCAGGCGTACCAGCGTGCTTGTGCTCTGCGCATCCCAACCGAACGCGGCGATACCGAGGTCGTGCAGAACGCCGACGATCCCGGCGCGCGGGGGCGTCCATTCCCGGGTCCGGAGGTTCAGCGCGGCCACCCCGGCGGCGCGCAGCCGCTCGCCGTAGGTGCTGATCCCGCCACCATCCATCACGGTGCGCATCGACGTGGAATTCACCAGGCGCACGTCCGGGTCACGATCCCGGAAGGCGGCGAGCTCCGGGAGGTTCCCGCACAGCCACAGCCGCCGGGCCGCCGAGCTTCCGCCCGCCCGCCGGGCCACGGCGACCACGGCGTCCGCCGCGGGCGCCCAGCCACCGGGCGGCCCCTTCAGATCGAGGCTGAACTCGAACGACGTGCCGAGTTCGGCGTAGAACGCGGTCAGCGACGGCACCCAGCCGGGCAGCCGGTCGGCGGTCAGATCGCTGATCCGCCGCCGCCGGCCAGGCGGTCCGAGCACCCCGTCGTGGTGCAGCACCGCCACCCCGTCCGCGGTCAGCCAGGCGTCCGACTCCAACCCGCTGGCCCCGCCGGCCAACGCACGGCGGAACGCGGGCAGGGTGTTCTCCCGTTGGTGCGGGGCCGGCGCCCCGCGATGCGCGAAGCCGATCACCGGCCGCCACTCATCTCCGTCATCCGACTGTCAGGACCGTCCGGTGTAACCCGGCGGGGCGCCACCGGGGCGCCCCGTGGCTGCGCGGGGACTCAGGGGTTGAAGGAACGCAGCGCGACGTCGTGCAGGTGGCCGTTGGTCGTCAGCACGGTGCCGTGGCCCGGGCCGCGGCGGCCGGCCAGGTCGGTGAACCGGCCGCCGGCCTCCTCGACGATGACCTGCAGCGCCGCCATGTCCCACAGGGACACCTCGGGTTCGCAGGCGAGGTCCACCGCGCCCTCGGCGACCATCATGTGCGACCAGAAGTCGCCGTAGGCCCGGGTCCGCCAGACCTGGTCGGCCAGGTGCAGGAACTGGTCGAGCCGGTCCGCGGTCCGCCAGCCCTCCACCGAGGCGAAGGACATGAACGCGTCCGCCAGCCGGCCGACCGAGGAGACCTTGAGCGCCCGGGTGTCGCCGGTGGCGTCCCGGGTGAACGCGCCGGTGCCCCGGGCTCCCCACCAGCGCCGGCTCATCGCNGGTGCGCTCGCCACGCCGACGACCATCTGGCCGTCCACCTCCAGGCCGAGCAGAGTGCCCCAGACCGGCACGCCACGCACGAAGTTCTTCGTCCCGTCGACGGGGTCGAGGATCCAGCGCCGCCGGGCACCCGCGCCGACGAGCCCCTCCTCCTCGCCGAGGACGGCGTCCCCCGGCCGGGCGACGGCAAGCCGCTCACGGATCATGGATTCGACGGCGGTGTCGGCGTCGGAGACCGGGGTGTTGTCCGGCTTGGATTCGACGTGCAGATCGACGGCTTGGAAACGGGAAAGAGTAATCCGATCGGCAGCGTCCGCGAGACTCAGCGCGAGCGCGAGATCGTCGGCGACGGCAACGGCGTCGATGTCCTCGGTCGATTCGGTGCCCACGGAGGTGGGGTTAGGCGGGGTCACGCCTGCGAGACTACGAGCCGAGCCCCCTGGCGCGTCGGTGACGCGGACGGCAGGCCCCGCGTGGCGGGAAGAGTGTGACGAATCTCGCGAGCTGCATTCTCATAGGGGGGTTCCGCGGGCCGCCAGCAAGCGGCGAAGGCTCGCGAGCCGGGCGGCGTCGGCCTCGCCGTCGCGCACCGCCGAGTCCAGCGCGCAGTCGGGCGACGGGGCGAGATGCTCGCAGCCGGGCTGGCAGTGCTCGGCCGCGGCGGCGAGGTCGGAGAAGGCCCGCAGCACCCGGTTCGGTGCCACCGCGCCGAGGCCGAACGACCGGACCCCCGGTGTGTCGATCACCGTCCCGCCTCCCGGGAGCAGCAGCGCCACGGCCGCCGACGACGTGTGCCGGCCGCGGCCCGTCACGGCGTTGACCTCGCCGATCGCCAGGTCCGCGGCCGGCACCAGCCGGTTGACCAGGCTGGACTTCCCGACCCCGCTGTGGCCGAAGAACACGCTGACCCGGTCGGTCAGNAGCGCCAGCAGCGGGTCGAGGTCGCAGTCCGGCTGGGTCGTCAGCACCGGGAATCCCAGCGGCCGGTACAGCTCGATCAGCGGCGCGGGGTCGGCCAGGTCGGTCTTGGTCAGGCACAGCACCGGGGACAGTCCGCCGTCGTAGGCGGCGACCAGGCAGCGGTCGATGAGGCCCGGCCGCGGCACCGGATCGGTCACCGAGCAGACGATGACCAGGATGTCGGCGTTCGCGACGATCGGCCGCTCCGCCGGGTCGGTGTCGTCGGGCGTGCGCCGCAGGACGCTCGTGCGCTCCTCGCGGCGCACCAGCCGGGCCAGCGCCCCGGACGTCCCCGAGACGTCGCCCACCAGCGCGACCCGGTCCCCGACGACCACCGACGTGCGGCGCATCGACCCGCCGCGCACCGCGGCGACCAGCCGCTGCGGCGTCGGGCCCGGCCGGCAGGTGTAGCGGCCACGGTCGACGCCGACCACCACCGCCGGCACCGCCTCGGCGTGGTCGGGCCGCTCCCGGGTCCGGGGACGCGAGCTGCGCCCCGGTCGCACCCGGACATCGTCCTCGTCCAGTTCGCGGGCCATCGGCTAGCCCCTAGCCCGGTTCGCCGCGTCGCTCAAGCTGTCAGGGCTCAAGCTGTCAGGGCTCAAACTGTCAGGGCTCAAACTGCCAGGGCTCATTCCGCCAGGGCTCATCCGGCCAGCATCGCCGTCCACATGCGGGGGAAGTCCGGCACCGTCTTGCCGGTCGTCGCGATGTCGTCGATGACGATCCCCGGCACGACCAGGCCCACCACCGCGTACGCCATGGCCAGCCGATGGTCGCCGCGCGGGTCGAGGCGCGCGCCGCGCAGGGGCGCCGGCTCGATCGCCAGCCCGTCGTCGGTCACCGTGATCCGTGCCCCCAGACTGCCGAGCTCCTGGGCGAGGGCGACGAGCCGGTCGGTCTCGTGCAGGTGCAGGTGCCCGATGCCGCGCAGCCGGGACGGCGAGTCGGCGAGGACGGCGAGCGCGGTCAGGACGGGCGCGGCCTCCCCGAAGTCGCCGAGGTCGACGTCGATCCCGTGGATCCCGCCGCCGCCGCTGACCGCCAGCCCCGCTGCGGTGCGCTCGGTCGTGGCGCCCATCGCCGCCAGCAGCGTGGGGAGCATCCGACCGGGCTGCTCCGTCGCCTCGGGCCAGTCCGGCACCACCACCCGCCCCCCGGTGGCGACCGCGGCCGCGAGGAAGGCCGCGGCGCTGTTCATGTCCGGCTCGATGGCCCGGTCGGCGGCGGTGAGCTCGCCGGGCTCCACCCGCCAGCGCCGGCTGCCGTCGGTGCCGGGCGGCGCGACCTCGACGACCGCGCCCGCCGCCCGCAGGTCGGCGACCGTCATGTCCAGGTAGGGGCCCGACGGCAGGCGCGCCCCGCGGTGCACGACCGTGACCCCGGCGTCGTAGCGGGGGGCGGCGAGCAGCAGGCCGGAGACGAGCTGGCTGGAGTCGGAGGCGTCGACGGTGACCTCGCCGCCGGGCAGCCGACCGCGGCCGCGCACGGTGAAGGGCATCCGGTCGCCGTCGATGTCGGCGCCGAGCCGGCGCAGCGCGCCGAGCAGCGGAGTGAGCGGCCGGTCGCGCATGCGGGCGTCGCCGTCGAACTCGACGTCGCCCTCGCGCAGGGTGGCCAGGGCCGGGGTGAACCGGGCGACGGTGCCCGCGTTGCCGCACTCGGCCCGCGTGCCGGCGGCGAGGCGCGCGGCCGGCACGGGTCGCACGACCCAGTCCGGCCCGTCGGTGCTGATCTCGGCACCCAGCGCGCGCAGCACCCCCGCCATCAGCAGGGTGTCGCGCGAGCGCAGGGCGCCGCGCAGCCGGGACGGCCCGTTCGCCAGGGCGGCGAGAACGAGCGCCCGGTTCGTGCCGGACTTCGCGCCGGGCACCGGGACGACAGCCGTCACGGGGCGCTGCGCGGTCGGGGCCGGCCACGGGTCGGACTGCGTGCCCGTGGCCTCGGGGCCGGTCAGGATGCTCACCATGACAGCATGCCGGATGGTCGGCCGCCCCCGGCGCCGGCGGTACCGGACGGGCCGATGAATCATGTGCGCCGTGAGTACCCGGCGCTCGGCGCCACCGAGCTGGCCGCGCTGGTCCGCGCCGGGCTGATCGCCCCGCAGGCCCCGGTCGAGGCGGCCCTGACCCGGCTGCGGGAGACCGACGGCGCGCTGCGGGCCTTCACCTCCTGTTGGCCGGCCTGGGCCGCGTACCGGGCCAGCCTGGTCAGCCGGGCGCTCGCCCGCGGCGCCGAGCTGCCGCTGGCCGGTGTGCCGATCGCGGTCAAGGCGGGCAGCGACGTCACGGCGCCCACGACCCGCCGGCTGCTCGCCGCGGGGGCCATCGTGATCGGGGCGACGGCGGTGCCGATCCGAACGGCGCATCCCTGGCAGACCTGGGGGCACACCACCCGCGGCCCGACGGTGAACCCGTGGCGGCCCGATCGGGTGCCCGGTGGATCGTCGGCGGGCTCGGCGGTCGCCGTGGCCAGCGGAGTCGTTCCCCTCGCGACCGCCGCTGACGGCGCCGGCTCCACCCGCATCCCCGCGGCCTGGTGCGGCGTGGTCGGGCTCAAGCCGACCAACGGCCGCTTCCCCGGCCCCGACCGCGCCGGCCTGACCGTGCCCGGCCCGATCGTCCGCCACGCCGCCGACGCGGCGGCCTGGTGGGCGGTCGTCGCCGGCGCCAGCGAGGTGCCGCCGGTGGTGCCTCCCGGGGGCAAGCGGGAGGGCGGGCGGCTCGGAATCGCCGTCTGGTCGTCGACGCTTGGCTTCGCCAGGCCCGAGCCGGAGGTGGTCGCCGTGAGCCGGGCCGCCGCCGACCGGCTTGCCGCCGCGGGCGTGCTGGCCTGGACGGACGTGCCCGTCGAGCTGCTTGACCCGGAGGCGGCGTGGACCGCACTGAGAGCGGCGTCAGCGGGCCCGGGGACGGCGGCTGCCGGGACTGCGGCCGCTGGGACTGCGGCTGTCGGGACTGCGGCCGCTGGGACTGCGGCCGCGTCAAACGCCGCGGCGGTGCGCGCGCATAACGACCGATGCCTCGCGGGCGTGCTTGCTCGGGCGGACGTGCTGCTCACGCCGACAACGCCTAACCGGCCGCATCCGCATGCGGGCCCCGGCGAGGTCCGCAGCGTGAGCCTGACCTGGGCATTCAATCTCAGTGGGCAGCCGGCGGTGAGCGTGCCCGCGGGTTTCACCGCCGACGGCTGCCCGGTCGGGCTGCAGATCGTCGGCCGTCATGGCGAGGAGGGCCGTCTGCTGCGCCTCGTCGCCGCACNGGAACGGCTCGTCCCCTGGCCGTCGCCGGCACCGGACCGGTGGACCGGTTAGGCGGGCCGGCGGGCCGAGGCGATCAGGTGGATGCCGATGGACTCGCCCTCGCGCTCGGCGGAGAGCTCCACCTCCGTGCGCACGAGGGTGGGAAAGCAGGAGACGTCCTCGGCCACGGCCCGCTTGACCGCCTCGGCGGACAGCACCGTGCGCGGCCGGATCCAGTCGACGACGAAGCCGGCGCTGGTCAGCAGCGCCCGCAGCTCCTCCGGCCAGAAGCAGCGGGTGATGGTGCCGTCCTCGGCGGGAACGAGCACCACGTCGGCGCGGGGGACGTCGGACAGCTCCGCCCAGCGATGCTGCTCGGCGAGGCGGGCGAGGCCGAGCAGCAGCGAGTCGACGCAGAGCNGCAGCCGCCCGCCCGGGCGCAGCATGCTGTGGATCTCGTCGAGGGTGGTCTCCGTGGCCAGGCAGAACGACAGTGCCCGTGCCTCGGCGAGCACCGCGTCGAACGAGACGGGGGAGAACCAGTCCAGCGAGCGGGCGTCGCCCACGACCGGCAGCAGCGCGCCCGGGCCGGCGGCCGGCTCGGCCGGCTCGGCCTGGGCCACCACCCGCACGACCTGGTGACCCGCGGTCACCATCTGGCGGGCGAAGCGGGCCCGGGGGCCGGAGACGTCAAGCACCCGCGCCGGCTGCGCCGGCAGCCACTCCCGCAACTGGGCCGACGCGACCTCCTCATAGAAGGCCCAGTACGGATCGTCACTGTCGGCCGGAGCCTCGCAGACCAGGGTGTTTGCTCGTCCACGGGGCGGGCCTGGGTCGGCGTCGAGGCCAGGCAGCATGAAGCTTTCCTACCCTTCGGGAGGCAATGATGCGAGGCAAGTCACACACTCAAGGTGGAAGTCTGACAGATTCTGCGCCCGACCACGCCGTGTCCTTCCCTGCTGTGTCGGATCGATGCGCGCCGGTCCCGCCACCCCCTGACGCCGGCCCCGGACCTACGTCCGGTGACGGTGCCTGNGGGGCTGACGGTGCCTGCGGAGCTGATGGTGCCTGCATAGCTGTGGACGGCGGGCGGCTGCGGGTGGTTCCCGGGATCGGCGAGTCGACCGTCGTGTTCCTGCACGGGGCCGGCAGCGGCGTCGACACGCCCCTGTTCGACGCGCTGGCCGCCCGGCTGGGCGCCGCCGGGGTGCGGGTCGCCCGGCTGGAGATGCCCTACCGGGTGGCCGGGCGCCGGGCGCCGGACCGACCGGCCCGCCTCGACGCGGTGGCCACCGCCGCGATCGAGGCGCTCGGGACGCCGCGCCCGCTGGCCCTCGCCGGGGTGTCGATGGGCTCGCGGGTCGCCATGCGGGTCGCCGCCGGGTCCGGCGCGTGCGGGGTGCTCGCCCTCGGCTTCCCGCTGCGGCCGCCGGGCACCACCGCGAATGGCGGTCCGAAGCCGTCGCGACAGGGGGAGCTCGACGGCGCCGGCGTGCCCGTCCTCGTCGTCCAGGGCGACCGGGACACCTTCGGCCGACCGGAGCCGGATCCGGCGCTTGACCGGCGGGTGCACCTCGTCGCGGGCGGCGACCACTCCTTCCGGACCCGGGTGCGGGACGGCCGGCCGGCCGGCGAGGCCGTCGCCGAGGCCGCCCGGATCGGTGCCGCATTCCTGCTCGACCGAATGGGCCCGTCGGGCCCGGGGCGGGAATCAGCCGCGGGGTGATCGGCGTTGACGTCGTTGTCTCACGAGGTCACGGAGGTCTCATGACTCCTGCGAACGCCACGCACCGGCAGCCGTCGGCGCAGTCGCGACATGTCCCACAATGGCCCCCTGTGGCCGTCGTGCCGATGCGCGCCGAGACCGTGGTCGGGGTATCGTCCGCTCCGGAGAGACGGTCCGGTTCCGTCCGACCCGAAACCCGGAACGCGGAGTGGGCCGTTGCACAGCGTGACGGTGAGGGAGTGATCCTGGTCGACGAGACCACCGAGGAGCGGGGCGCGCGGTTCGAGCGCGACGCCCTCCCGTACCTCGACCAGCTTTATGCGGCCGCCCTGCGGATGACCCGCAACCCGGCCGACGCGGAGGACCTCGTCCAGGAGACCTTCGTCAAGGCGTTCGCGGCCTTCCATCAGTTCCAGGAGGGCACGAACCTCAAGGCGTGGCTCTACCGGATCCTCACCAACACCTTCATCAACACCTACCGCAAGCGGCAGCGGCAGCCGTTGCAGAGCCCGACCGAGCAGGTCGAGGACTGGCAGCTCGCCGAGGCGGAGTCGCACACGTCCAGCGGCCTGAAGAGCGCGGAGACCGAGGCGCTGGAGCACCTGCCCGACAGCGACATCAAGGACGCGTTGCAGGCGTTGCCGGAGGATTTCCGGATGGCGGTGTACCTCGCCGACGTCGAGGGCTTCGCCTACAAGGAGATCGCGGAGATCATGGGAACGCCGATCGGGACCGTGATGTCCCGGCTGCACCGTGGACGACGCGGTCTGCGCAAGTCCTTGGAGCAGTACGCGGCGGGTCGTGGGCTGGTGGGCGCCGGGTCCGCCGACGGCGAGGGTGGTGCGTCGTGAGCTGCGGTGGTGAGCACGAGATCGACTGCCGGAAGGTGTTGGACGCGGTCTTCCTGTACCTCGACGGTGAGTGCGACGGCGGCCAGCAGAACCTCATCCGGTCGCATCTCGACGAGTGCTCCCCGTGCCTGCGCGAGTTCGGCGTGGAACACGAGGTGAAGATGCTCGTCGCCCGCAAGTGCGGCGGGGAGCGAGCGCCGGACTCGCTGCGGACCAGTGTCCTGGCCCGGCTCCGGTCGGCCCGGGTGGAGGCGGACGCCACGGAGTTCCGGCCCGAGTAGGGCGCCGGTAGCCCGGCCGCGAGGCCGCCCCGCTTCACTGCCCCGCTTCACTGCCCCGTTTCATCGAACGCGAGCACCCGCCGTGACGGCGCCTGGCCGCCACGGCGTTCGCGGTCACCTGGTGTACAGGAAGTGCACAGGAGTGCGGGCTAGTGTCCTGTCTCGTGCGCATCCTCGTCACCGGCGCGGCCGGCTTCATCGGTTCCACCGTCACCGACCGGCTGCTGGCCGACGGTCACAGCGTCGTCGGCGTCGACGACCTGTCCACCGGCCGCCTGGCCAACCTCACCGCCGCGGCGGCGGACCCCCGCTTCTCCTTCGAGCAGCTCGACGTCACCTCGCCCGAGCTGCTCGCCCTTGCCGACCGGGTGCGACCCGAGGTGGTCGCCCACCTGGCGGCCCAGATCGACGTCCGGGTCAGCGTCGCAGACCCGCTGCGCGACGCGCGGCAGAACGTGCTCGGCACGATCAACGTCCTCGAGGCCAGCCGCCTCGCCGGCACGTCCAAGGTCATCCACACGTCGTCCGGCGGGTCGATCTACGGTTCGCCCGCGCGGTTGCCGGTGGACGAGACCGCGCCGGTGGCGCCCGAGTCCNCGTACGCCGCGGGCAAGGCCGCCGGCGAGCTGTATCTCAACGTCTACCGGGCCACCCACGGCCTGGCTTCGACCGCCCTGGCGCTGGCCAACGTCTACGGGCCGCGGCAGGATCCGCACGGCGAGGCGGGCGTCGTCGCCATCTTCGGCACGGCCATGCTGGCCGGCCGGCCAGCGAAGATCTTCGGTGACGGCACCGCGAGCCGGGACTACGTGTTCGTCGGCGACGTGGCCGAGGCGTTCGCCCGGGTGCTGCCGGTGGACGCCGCCGCCGGCAGCCGGCTCAACATCGGCACCGGCGTCGAGACCAGCGTCCGGGAGCTGCACAGCCGGATTGCCGCCATCATCGGCGCGCCCGACACCCCGCTGCGGGCGCCGGCGCGTCCCGGCGAGCTGGCCCGCATCGCCCTGGCCGTGGGCCTGGCCGAGCGGCTGGTGGGCTGGCGACCCGAGGTCGACCTCGACGCGGGCCTGGCGCGGACCGTCGCCTGGCTGCGCCGGCAGACCGTCGCCGCGGCCTGAGCGGCGCCTGGCGGCGGGCCGTGCGCGCACGGCCCGCCGAGCTGGTCAGGTGTTCAGCGCTGCCTCGGTGTCCGGGGCTGCTCAGGTGTTCGGGCGCTTGCCGTGGTTGGCCTTGCTCTTGGCCCGCGCGCGCCGCTTGCGCTTCTTCTTCGCCATGGCGTCCTCCCCTCCGTCAATCGAATGTGGAGTCATCGTGCCAGCCCGGGCCGGCGGGTGGTGACCGACCTGCCCGCGGGGCCCTCACCCCCGCCGTCCGTGTCGCCGTCCGTGGCGTCGTCCGCGTCCCGCCTGTTGGCCGCGTCCCGCCTGTCGGCCGCACGGTGGCCGTCGCCCCCGCCGTCGCCGACCTGCCCGACCAGGTGGACGTTCCCGGCGGACCCGGCCTCGGGGACCACCACGGCGCCCCTGCGTGAGCCGCCGTCGAGCACGTCGTTCGCGTAGGGATGAACGTCGGGCTCATCCCAACCAGCGTGGTCGTCGTGACCTGGCTGGTCGTCGTCGGCGAGGCGCTCGTCGTGGCCGAGCCGGTCGTCCTGACCGAAGTGGTCGTCGGAGCCGATCAGGCCGTCCGCACCGCCGTACCNCGCCGGCGGCGCGCCGGCCAGCGCCGCCTGGCGTCGGGCTCGCAGCGTGCGCCAGGCCCGCACCGGGGTCACGGCACCGAACAGCCCGAGCGCCGCGGCCATCGCGACGTCGCCGATGCTCACCACCGCCGGCGCCCCCGGAAAGGGCAGCGGAATGATGTCACTGAGCAGCCGCAGGCTCGTGCCGTCCCCGGCGGGGGTGTGGAAGGNCGAGGTGAGGATGTCGTCGATCGAAACGCCGGCCCGGCCCGCGCCCCACAACGACACCGGCATCTGCCCGCCGTTCGCCGTGATGACGGCGGCGTTGGCGATGATGCCGGTCACCAGCAGCCCGAGCCCGGGCAGTCGGTTGTTCATGCCGGCGAACAACGCGGCAAGCACCGCCGCCACGATCCAGGCGGGGCTGTGCAGCGCCGGGACGAGCCCGCCCACCGCCAGTACCAGGACCACCGCGGCGAACAACCACGGGCGCAGGACGTGGACGCGGGCGAGGGCGCCGAGGGTTCCGCCGCGGGCCAGGCCGACGCCCAGCCCGCACACCAGGGTCAGCACGAGAAGTACAAGCACATCCGTAGTCTGCGGGGTTACGCCGGACAGTCCCAACACCGGGCGGTCGAGTCGCCTCTGTGCTGCGGTGCGAACACACCTGTGGGCGCAGGGCAGTTGGTCCGGGTGACCGGGGGCACTAGGCTCTTGCCAGGTTCGACCCGCCGCTGAAGGGAGCCCGATGGCCGAGGAAGTCCNCGCGGAGATGGTGGCCAACGTCTGGAAGGTCGTCGTCGGTGTGGGTGACCCGGTGGCCGCCGGTGACGCCCTCGTCATCCTCGACTCCATGAAGATGGAGATCCCGGTGATCAGCGAGGATGGCGGCACGGTCGCCAGGATCGCGGTCCAGGAGGGCGATGTCGTCCAGGACGGCGACCTGATCGCCGTGGTCGAGCCGGTCGCCGCGGGCTGAGCCCCGCCCGGTTTCATCCGGGGTTGAAGTACCCGGGCCGGTCCATCCGGCCCGGTTCATCCCGGTTCATGCCGGCCCGTTCGGGCCGGCCCGTTCCGCCCGGCGCCCGGCGTGACCATCGGGCCCGCCGGGATCCGCGGCGAGCCGCTTGCGGGTCGGCCCCGCCGTCGGCTACGGGCTGCGTCGTGCCATGCCCTAAGCTGACGTTCGTGGACGCTTCGTTCTGTGACCGTTGCGGTCAGTTGGCCAGTGTGGGCAGTCATGAGGCGTGCGNGCGGGCCCGTGAGCTCGAACCCCCGCGTTACTGCCGGGTCTGCCGGCGGCGGATGGTGGTGCAGGTGACCCCCGCGGGCTGGTCGGCGCGCTGCACCGAACACGGCCTCAAGACGGCCACCAACGCCTGATTCCGCCCCGCCCGCCCCCCGCCAGCCCGCCCCCGGCCAGGGCCCGCGCCGCGCGCGAGCCGGCCGGCCGGAGACGGGCGCAGTCCTACAGCGTGGCCTGCAGCGACTTGATCGGCATGCTCAGGTCGGCGAGCATCTTCAGATCCNACTCGGCCGGCCGGCCCAGCGTCGTCAGGTAGTTGCCGACGATCACGGCGTTGATGCCGCCGAGCATCCCCTGCGCCTCCAGATCGCCCAGGGTGATCTCCCGNCCGCCCGAGTAGCGAAGGATCGTCCGGGGCAGAGCCAGCCGGAACGCGGCGATGGCGCGCAGCGCGTCGCGCGGCTGCACCGGCGGGTAGTCGCCGAAGGGGGNACCCGGCCGCGGGNTGAGGAAGTTCAGCGGCACCTCGTCGGGCTCCAGCACGGCGAGCTGGGCGGCGAGCTCGGCCCGCTGCTCCAGCGACTCCCCGACCCCCAGGATCGCGCCGCAGCACAGTTCCATGCCGGNCGCGCGCACCATCTCGCAGGTCTCCCAGCGCTCCTCCCAGCTATGGGTGGTGACGACCTTGGGGAAGTGCGAGCGGGACGTCTCGAGATTGTGGTTGTAGCGGTGCACACCGATCGCGGTGAGCTCGTCGACCTGTTCCTGGGTCAGCATGCCCAGCGAGCAGGCGACATTGATCTCGACGGCCGCGCGGATGGCCGCGACCCCCTCGCGGACCTGGGACATGAGCCGGGCGTCGGGTCCGCGAACGGCCGCGACGATGCAGAACTCGGTGGCGCCNGTGGCCGCGGTCTGGCGGGCCGCCTCGACCAGCGAGGGCACGTCGAGCCACGCCGAGCGCACCGGCGAGTCGAACTTGCCCGACTGCGAGCAGAAGTGGCAGTCCTCCGGGCAGCCGCCCGTCTTCAGGCTGATGATGCCCTCGACCTCGACCTCCGGCCCGCACCAGCGCATCCGGACCTCGTGGGCGAGCGCGAGGGCGTCGCCCAGGTACTCGTCGGGCAGCCGCAGGACGGCGAGCACGCCAGCCTCGTCGAGCCCCCGCCCGGCCTCGAGCACCTCACGCCGGGCGTGGGCAAGCAGAGCGGCCGGGTCCTGCCCGGCGGCGGCCGGCGCCGGCGGTGGCACCGTCGCCGGGGCGGTGTGCGCGGTCACGGGTGCGGTCACGGGGGCCTCCAGGCGGGACGTCGGCAGAGGAGATGCGCTCGGTGGTGGTGGGTCGGCTCGTCGTCGGGTGGGCTGATCGAACCGGTGTCTCGGTTCGGCTTGTCCGGTTTGCTAGTTGTATTGGGATTTGTCGATATTCGCGGGTGGGCTTGTCGTCGGATCGGTCGGAGCGCGCCCTCCATTGTCGAACCCGCGCCCGTTGCGCCGCCCGGTTTTCCCGCGCGACGTCGGGCACGTTCGTCACCCGCGTCCGTCCTCCGTGCATCCAGCGGGCCGGCAGTCGGCAGCCGCCGCCGGCCTCCGCCGGCCATCGGCTCCGCCAGCCATCGGCTCCGCCAGCCATCGGCTCCGTCGCCGCCTACCGCCTCCTACGCTCCCTTGCCTTTCTACAGGGACAATGCGGACGGGTAGGCCTGTGGAAACGCAAGGGAATCGCCCTATAGGGGGTGGCGTGCACGGAACTGCCGTGCACGGAAGGTACCGCCGAGGGCGGGTTCGAGTGACTGCCGGGCCGTCGCCAGGAACTCGGGCCGGCTCAGCAGGGCGGCGCCCGCCGGCAGGGCCCCGGCCAGCGGTCGGCCGGCCAGGTCGGTCAGGTCGGTCAGGTTGCTGCGGCAGGCCAGGTCCGGCTCGCGCGGCCAGGATCCGATGACGACGCCGGCGAGGTCGAGGCCGCGGTGGGCCAGCGCCTCCAGGGTCAGCGCGGTGGCGTTCAGCGCGCCGAGTCCCGCCGCCGTCACGACGAGCACCGGCGCCGCGAGCAGCCGGGCGAGATCGGCCAGGGTCGCGCCGTTGTCGTCGTAGCGCACCAGCAGACCGCCGGCCCCCTCGACGAGGACGAGGTCGTGGTCGGTGGCGAGCTTGCCGATCCGGGCCGCCACGTCGCCGAGGTCGACGGCGGGTCGTCCGGCCCGGCGGGCGGCGGCCGCCGGCGCGAGCGGGTCGGGGTAACGGGCCAGCTCGTGGACGTCGCGGATGCCCGCGAGCCCGGCGACCAGATCGACGTCTCCCAGCTCGTCGGGCCGGACCCCGGTCTGCGCCGGCTTGACCACCGCGACGGCGTGGCCGCGGTCGTGGGCGAGCGCGGCCAGCGCCGCGGTCACCACCGTCTTGCCGACCTCGGTGCCGGTACCGGTGATCACCAGCAGCGTCACCGGGCGGGCACCTCGGCGGCGAGGACCCCGGCGGCGGCGAACGCCTCGGTCGCGAGTGTCAGGTCGGCGTCGCTGAGATCGGCGCGGGCGGCCAGCCGCAGCCGGCTCGTGCCCGCGGGCACCGTCGGCGGCCGGAAGCAGCCGACCGCCACCCCGTGCGCCAGGCAGGTCGCCGCCGCGGCCACCGCCGGCTCCGGCTCGCCGACGAGGACCGAGACGACCGCGCCGGCCGGGCGCGGCGCCCCGGTGAGCGCGGCGAGCTCGCCGGCGCGGCGCCGGACCGCGGCGGGCAGCTCCGGATGGGCCCGCAGGTGCGTCAGCGCCGCCAGCGCCCCGCCGACGCTCGCCGGGGCGAGGCCGGTGTCGAAGATGAAGGCGCGGGCCGTGTCGATGAGGTGCTCGCGGACGGCCGCCGTGCCGAGGACCGCGCCGCCCTGGCCGCCGAGTGCCTTCGACAGGGTGACCGTGGCCACCACGTCCGGCTGGCCGGCGAGCCCGGCGGCGGCCAGCGCGCCGCGTCCGGCCGGGCCGACCACGCCGAGCCCGTGCGCCTCGTCGACGACGAGAACCGCCCCGTGGGCGCGGGCCGTGGCGTGCAGCTCGGCGAGGGGAGCGGCGTCGCCGTCGGCGGAGAACACCGACTCGGTCACCACGAGCGCGCGGCGCCAGCCGCCGGCGGCGAGGGCGGCGGTCACGGCGGCGACGTCGCCGTGCGGAGTGATGGCCACCCGCGCCCGGGACAGCCGGCAGGCGTCCACGATCGAGGCATGGTTGAGCGCGTCGGAGACGATCAGGTCGCCGGGGCCGGCCAGCCCGGTCAGGCAGCCCAGGTTCGCCGTGTAGCCGGAGGAGAAGACCAGCGCCCCGGCGAAGCCCACGTGGTCGGCGAGCGCCGCCTCCAGCTCGCCGTGCAGGGCGGTCGTTCCGGTCACCAGCCGGCTGCCGGTGGATCCCGTGCCCCACTCCCGCAGGGCGCGCGCCGCCCCCTCGACGATCGCGGGATGGCGGCCGAGGCCGAGGTAGTCGTTGCTGGCGAGGTCGACGCGAACCTGGGAACCATCCGCGGNGGGCGTCAGGGTGCGCGGGCGCAGCCGGCGGCGCAGGCCAGCCACCTCGCGGCTCCAGGCATGATCGGCAAGCCAGGCCAGCGGATCGGCCGCGGGCGGGTCGCCGGTGGGCTCGGTGGTGGTCTTCGCTACGCTTGCGGCGGTTTGTGGCTCCGTGCGCGTACCGGGAACCACGGCCGCGGCGGCGTTGTCGACGGTCACGACGGCGAGCGTACGGGCCCGGAGGGTCCCGCGGGGGTGCCCGCCANCTCGCAGCCCCGGTCCGTCTGGCAGTCTGCGACCCGTGGGAACCCTCGCCGACATGCTGCGCGCGAGCACGGATCTCAGCGACGACGACATCGACCACCTGCACGCGCTCGTCGCGGACTGGGCTCTGCTCGCCGACCTCTCCTTCGCTGACCTGCTGCTCCTCGTGCCCGTCCGTTCCGGTTCGGGTTCGGGCCGGGGCCATACCAGCGGGACGGAGTTTCTCGTCGTGGCCCAGGTCCGACCCACGACCGGCCCGACCGCCTACCACAACGACGAGGTCGGCAGCGTCGTCATCAACCGGTGGGTGGTCCAGAACGCCTNGCGGGAGCACCGCATCGCCCGGGAGGGCGAGCCCGAGTGGGACGGCGGGGTGCCGGTGCGGACGGAGGCGATCCCGGTCCGCCACGGCGACGAGGTGATTGCCGTGCTCGCCCGCGACACCAACCTGGTCAATCCCCGCACCCCCAGCGATCTGGAGTCCTCCTACCTGCAGGGCGCCAACAACCTGGCCCTGATGATCGCCGAGGGTGCCTTTCCGTTCCGCGGGAGCTCGGCCGAGCTGCCGGAGTCACCCCGGGTCGGCGACGGGATGATGCGGCTCGACGGTGCTGGCAAGGTCATCTTCGCCAGCCCGAACGCGCTGTCGGCGTACCGCCGCCTCGGCTACACCGGCAACGTCACCGGGGAGGACCTGCGCACGGTGCACCGGGCGCTGAACCTGCCCGCGACCACGCCCGCCGTCTGGCATGCGATCGGCCGGCGCCGGCCGGTGGAGGTCGAGGCCGGGGTCGGCAGCACGGTGGTGATGTTGCGGGCGATCCNGCTGTTCCCCGGGTCCACCCGGGAGGTGCTCGTCCTCGTCCGGGACGTCTCGGATCTGCGTCGGCGGGAGGCGCTGCTGCTGAGCAAGGACGCCACCATCCGTGAGATCCATCACAGGGTCAAGAACAATCTTCAGACGGTGGCCGCGCTGCTGCGGCTGCAGATGCGTCGGACCAAGGTCGACGAGGCACGATCGGCCCTGCGGGAGTCGGTGCGCCGGGTGACCTCGATCGCGGTTGTGCACGAGACGCTCTCGCAGAGCCTGGGCGAGAGCGTGCCGTTCGACGAGATCGCCGACCAGATCACGTCGGTGACCGTCGACCTGGCGTCCACCGGTGNGCGGGCGAACACCCGCAGGTCGGGTTCCTTCGGGCGGCTGCCCGGTGAACTCGCCACGCCGCTGGNCCTTGTGCTTTCAGAGCTTCTGCAGAATGCTGTAGAACATGCGTTCGATGGCTCGGCGGGTTCGATCGAGATCCGCGTGCAGCGCCTGGTGGACCGGCTGGACGTCGTCGTCGCCGACGACGGGGCCGGCCTGCCGGAGGACTTCCAGCTCGAGCACTCGCCCCGGCTGGGGCTGCAGATCGTCCGTCAGCTCGTGCTCGGTGAGATGCACGGCACCATCCGGCTGCAGGCCGGTCCGGAGCGCGGCACCGAGGCGCTGCTGTCCATCCCACTTTCTGAAAGTTGAGTGTTTAGGGCGCGCGCGGGGGTATCCCCCAGGTTGTGTCCCTCGCTCGCGGNTGGTGTGGCGATGTCCCGCGCCCGTGGGCGGGGGGCGAAGGGGTCGTGGCGGGGGCCGAAAACATTACGGCCGCCCCGTCCGCGTCGCGCCGCATCGCTGCGGCGGACGCGCGGACAGAACGGCCGATGCTGCTGCCAGCCACCCCCGTGCCCGGGCACGGGTCATGGCATGGCGTCGTGCGGGGACCGCTGTGGTCCGCCGATAGTGCGAGGTCCGGCGGNCAGGATCTACCGCGGGTGGTTGGGGTGATGCGGACGTGGCACGTCCTTGGAGCCCCCCGGTCCTCGGCGCTGGGCCACCGGGGGTCGTGCACTCAGGCGGTTCGCACCCGCAGACGGACCTGGCGCTTGAGCGCCCGGCGTTCGTCCTCGCTCAACCCGCCCCAGACCCCGGAGTCCTGCCCGGTGTCCAGTGCCCAGTTGAGGCAGTCACTGGTGACTGCGCACCGCGCGCAAACGGCCTTTGCCTCTTCGACCTGGCGTTCCGCCGGACCGGTAGTACCGATCGGGAAGAAGAGCTCGGGATCCTCGTCACGNCAGAGCGCTCTGTGGCGCCAGTCCATGCGTCCAACTCCCTCTCTCGTCTCGGGCCACACTGCACATGAGACGCTTTGCGAGCCGCTACGGTTGNGCCGCGGATGAAAATTAAGTGAGCAGGTTGTCTGCTCGGCCCCGTCGGCGGGCCGTGGAGCGGGTTCCTGGCTGTCGGTGAGCCCGGGTGCACGTGNATCCACCTCGGACATTCGCCACCCTCCCACCGGAACGGGCAGGGGCGCAAGAACCTGCAACCGTCTTCACACCCTGCCTGGCCTGCACTTGTCCGGCAGGGACACAGATGGGCCACGGGGTGCGACCGTCTCCGACGGTTGCTGAAGCGCCACAGAAGTCCTGGTTGACAGGGGATGNGGTGNCATGGGCCGGCTGTCGTCGGGTCGGTTTGCGAGGCACACGGCGGGTTCTTCCCGATCAAGCGGCCGGCTTCATGCCATCTGGGCATCGGCGTTCGTCTGTGCGCATCCGGGTTACTCCGGTTACTCCGGCCGCGGCTGGGCGGCGTCCTCCCCGCCTGCCGTGACACGCTCGGCCCGCCGGAGATGGCAGGGTTGGGCCATGGAGGTTCTCGGTCATCGCGGTAGCAGGGTTCCTGGCCCGGAGAACACGGTCGAGGCTGTGGACGCGGCGCTGTGTGCCGGGGCGGACGGCGTCGAGATCGACGTCCGCCGCAGCGCCGACGGGGATCTGGTATGCGTGCACGACGCCCGGCTGTCCAAGCCGGCCGGGCGGGCGATCGTCCGGCAACCCACCGAGGCGCTGCGCGCCCGCGGCATCCCGTTGCTCGACGAGATCCTCGACGTCTGGGCCGGCCGCGGCCGGCTGATCTGCGAGATCAAGAACCAGCCCGGCCAGCCGGACTTCGACGCCCCCCGGGAGCGCACGGCGCGGGCCCTCGCCGAGCGGCTGCGTGCCCGGGGCTGGACGGGGCCACGGCCCACCGTGGCCGACCTCGACGCCGGCGCCGGCGGCATCACGGTGTCGTCGTTCGACTGGTTCGCCATCGAGGCCCTGCGCGACGCGGAGCTGGCCGTCACGACGGCGTTCCTGACGATGCCGCGGATGTCCGTCAGCGGCGGCCTCGCCTACGCGCGGTCCGCGGGCCACGCCGAGCTGCATGCCCACACCAGCGCCGTGCTCGGCTCGCCGGACGCGGGCGCCCGCGCCCGACAGGCCGGCGTACGCCTGGTGACGTGGACAGTCACCGCCGTCGACGCCGCCCGCCGGCTACAGGACGCCGGGGTCGCCGGGGCGATCTGCGACGACCCGGTCGAGATCCGCCGAGCCCTCGGCGCCCCGCCAACCCCGGGCACCTCGCCCGCCCCGGGCATCTCGCGTGGCGCGGACACGCCGCACGGGGTGGAAGCCCCCCAGGACGACTGAGGCGAGACGGGAACCACCCCTCCCCACTCCTGATCGTCCCGGCAGGGATTACGGCCGAAATGCGGCCACATCGTGTCGAGGAACAAGGGCGNCATTCCGGGCGCGGACCGTGNTCGAGCCTCGGCGCGATTCCGTACACGATCGATCACAGCGGCTGGCGGGCGCCCGAACGGTGCCCGGAATCCGGACCGTGGACGGCGGGTCGCCCGTCGGCGTGGGCTTCGGACGTACTCGTCCGACTCGTCTGACTCGTCCGAGAAATCGCGACACCTGCCGCCAATGCGGGCGGACCTGCGCAGGCCGGACCGTGTCGGCGGAGCCGCCGGGTGGGGTGGCCGGCGGGCAGGCCGGTCGGCGGGCAGGCCGGTCGGGGCCGAGGCGGCTGGTCAGGCGATGACGCGCAGGGCCCGCGGGTGGTGGGTGAGCGTGACGTCGACGTACTCGCCGAGGTACTCGCCGTCCATCTGCAGCGGCAGCGGGTGATCCGCGAGGAACCGGATCACGGCCGCGTCGTGGCGGCGCACGACGTTGCGCCCGTGCGGACCGCGCCCGTCTCCCAGGATCTGCGAGGCCGTGCGCAGCACGCTGGACAGCCGCACCCGGCGCAGCGCCAGCAGGTCCAGCCCGGTGTCGAACGACGCCTCGGGGCAGGCCAGCACCGGACGGGAGTTCAGGTAGGTCCACGGGCGGGTGTTGCAGACGATGCCGAGGGCGATGCGCTCCTCGGCGCTCCCGGCCGCCTCGGCGTCCGCCTGCCCGGAATCGGCCGGCACGCTGGCGTCGGCGGGGAGAGCGGCGTCGGCGGGGAGAGCGGCGTCGACGGGAAGGCTGTGGGCGTCGGTCGTCTCCAGGGTGATGGGCGGGGCGCCCCGATCGGCGCCGCGGGTCACCTGGCCCGCCGCCGTCCGCAGGAACAGGCCGGCGCTGTTGCGGCGCCCCTTGCGCCGCTTCTCCTCGGCCTGCGCGACCACCCGCGCGTCCAGCCCGATGCCGAAGCAGAACGTGAACCAGCGGCCCTCGTCGCCGTACTCGGCGCGACCGATGCTGATCCGGCGGCTGCGCCCCTCGCGCAACGCGTCCAGCAGCTCGCCGGTCGCCTCCACCGGCGAGGCCGAATATCCCAGGGCCCGAGCGAACACGTTCGTGCTGCCACCCGGCACCACCGCGAGCGCTGGCCCGTCGTCGATCGGGCCGTTCTGAAGCAACCCGTTGGTGATCTCGTTGACGGTGCCGTCCCCGCCGAGCGCGATCACCACGTCGACGCCGAGCTCGACGNCCCGCGCCCCCAGCTCGACCCCGTGGCCGCGGCCTTTGGTCAGCACGGTCTCCATCGCGACGTCCGCCGCGAGCGCGCTGGCGAGGACGTCACGAACACGTTCGGTTGTGGTGGTGGCGACGGGGTTGACGACCAGCAGCCCTCGCATGCCTCTACCGTAGTCCGCCCGCCCATCCCGGGCGGCGGCTGGGAAAACTCTCACATCGGTGAAACCGGGGGGCCCGGGTGTCAGCGTCGTCGCGATCGCCGGATCCCACACTCGGTCGCGAATCGGTACAAATCCCCTGCAACGGGCGCACGGGGGAGTCGGGTGACGGCGGAGTCGTGTAACGGCAACGGCGACCCCGTCCGCGCCCGGCTGGGCAGCGGGGCGCCGGGTCCGGGTCCGGGGCCGGGAGACCGGTCGGGCCGCCTGGGAGACCGTTCTGGTCGCCTGGGAGACCGTTCTGGTCGCCTGGAAGACCGGTCTGGCCGCTGGGAGACGTAGTGTCGGAACCATGGGATCCACGAGCCGTCCCGGGCAGCCGGCCGGCGGCCGGTTCGACGAGCTGCGTGAGGCCGCGCGCACGGCGTCCGTGCCGGCCTGGGTGGCGAGCGTTCTGCTTGCCGCCGAGGCGCTCGTCCTGTTGGCGCTGGGCGTCCTGCAGGTGCTGCGCGGATTCGGTTCCGACATCGACGACGTCGGGCGCGCCGAGACCGGTGGGGTTCTCGCGATCCTCGGCGCCGTGGGCGTGGCCGTGCTCGCGGCGGGAGTGCTGCGGCGCGGGGCGTCCTACCGGTCGCCCACGCTCGTCGTGCAGATCCTCTGCCTGCCCGTCGCCTGGGGGCTGGTGCAGGCCGGCGACTACGGCTACGGCATCCCGCTGTTCGTCGTCCCACTCGTGATTGTCGTGGCCCTGCTGGCCTCGGTCGGGTTCGGTCCGTCGGCCGCCAGCGCCCGCGGCCCCGCCACCCACGCGGGGCAGGACGAGGACGCCGGACGCGGCGACGGCAGGCAGGTGCCGCGGGGGCCGCAGCGTCCCTGAGACAGGCGCGGTACGCGTTCGTGAGGTTGTGGCGGTCCTGCGGCGGTACGCGACCTGGCGAGGCCAGATGACCGGAGCTCCACCAGATGACCGGAGTCGGAGGGGTCTAGCCGTCCTCGAGCAGGCCGCGGCGTAGCTGGGCCAGGGTCCGGGCCAGCAGCCGGGACACGTGCATCTGGGATATTCCGAGCTCGGTGGCGATCTGCGACTGGGTCATGTTGCCGAAGAAGCGCAGGAGCAGGATGCGCTTCTCCCGCGGCGGGAGCTTCTCCAGCAGCGGCTTGAGCGACTCGCGGTACTCCACGCCCTCCAGGGATTCGTCCTGGACGCCCAGGGTGTCCGCGACGGCGGGAGCCTCGTCGTCACCGGAGTCCGGCGCGTCGAGGGAGACCGCCGAGTAGGCGTTGGCCGATTCGAGCCCCTCGAGGACGTCCTCCTCACTCATCTGCAGATGCCGGGCGATCTCGCTGACGGTGGGGGAGCGGCCGAGTGTCTGGGACAGCTCGGACGTCGCCTTCGTCAGCGAGAGCTTGAGCTCCTGCAACCGGCGGGGAACCCGGATCGCCCAGCCCTTGTCGCGGAAGTGACGCTTGATCTCGCCGACGATCGTCGGGGTGGCGTAGGTGGAGAACTCCACCCCGCGCTCCGGGTCGAACCGGTCCACCGACTTGATCAGGCCGATCGTGGCGACCTGGACGAGATCGTCGAGCGGCTCACCGCGGTTGCGGAAGCGCCGGGCGAGGTACTCCACCAGCGGCAGGTGCATCCGGACGAGCTGGTCGCGGATGGCGGCGCGTTCCGCGTCGCCCTCGGGCAGCTCGGCGAGGCGCACGAACAGCGCCCGGGCCATCGCCCGGTCGGGAGAGTGGGTGCGTTCGGTGCCCTCGCGCTCGGGTTCGGCGCTCGGCGCCGGCTGGGCCGCGACCTCGGTGCCGAGGTCCGGCTCCTGGCCGNGCTCGGCGGGATGTTCGTCCAGGGCAGCCCCCCGCTGGCTCAGCGCGGCCACCGGGTCCACCGCGGGGGTGTCATGGGCGGCTGCCGTACGGGGCGGAGTCGGAGTTCTGCCGGTTGACGTCACGGTGTACCTACCGCGTCACCCAATGGTGTCTGGTCGGCCGCACCCGATCCGCGGACGTGTCCCGCCGGCGGCTCGCCGAGATCCGCCCGCACGCCCCGGCGTTTCTGCAGCGTGATGCTCACCTTGTTGCCCGGGCCGGTGGAGGTGTCCACATCCCCCGCGAGGGCCTTGAGCACCGTCCAGGCGAAGGTGTCCTCCGACGGGGNCTCGCCGTCGAGGCTCTCGACCGTCACCAGCACGTGCATCACCCCGGGCGAGAGCGTGAACGTGCAGTCGAGCGACGACCCGGGCACCGCCGAGACGAGCAGCAGCGCGCACNCCTCGTCCACGGCGATCCGCAGGTCCTCGATGTCGTCGAGGGTGAAGTCGAGCCTGGCCGCGAGGGATGCCGTGGCGGTGCGCAGGACAGTCAGGTACGCACTGGCCGCGGGCAGGGTGAGCGCGACGACGTCGCGCAGTCCGCCGGAGTGGGCGGTTTGGCTGTCGATGGTGTCGGAGTTCTCCGCGCCGCCGGTCGAAGGCGTCGGATCCACGTTCCTACCCCCAAAGAGCCTGCATAGTGCGAGGAGGAACCCTCGCGGGTGGTCCGCCGGCCGGAGCCGGCCGAACGATGATGTTGTGAATGACTGCCTTCCCGCTCACCGACGGCATCATGCATCTCCGCGGCGGCCGTGACGTCCCTCATGGCCGGTCGCGATCCGCTCCGTCGGCGGCCGGCGACGGCCACCGCCTCCACCGTACCCAGCCGCCGGTGGGTCCCGCAGGTCGGGTGATCGTAAGCCCTCGCCGTCGGCGCCCTTCCGTGCCTGGCCGGCGCCGGTGCCGACCAGGCACGCGGGGCCCAGAAACGGGGACGAACCGCCGGGTCGGGCCCCGATCCGGGCCGAAGCGGCGGGATCAGGCCGGATCGGCGGTGCCGGCGCCGGGGCGAGGGCGGCCCAGGGCGGCGAGATCGGTGAGGGCGTCGCCGTCCACCCGCCAGGTCGACCACCCGGTCAGCGGCCGCGCCGCCAGCGAGCGGTAGAACGCCTGCGCCGGCGTGTTCCAGTCGAGCACGGCCCATTCGAGCCGCCGGTAGCCGCGCTTGACGCAGACCGTGGCGAGTGCGGCGAGCAGCGCCCGGCCATGGCCGCCACGGCGGTGCTCCGGCCGCACGAACAGGTCGATCAGGTGCATGCCGGACTGGCCGGTCCAGGTGGAGAAGGTCGGATGCCAGATCGCGAAGCCCACGACGGGGGGTGGATGCGCCACCCCGGCCGGAAGCGCACCGCCGGTCGGGAGTGGGCCCCCGGACGGGAGCGGCCCCCCGGTCGGAAGTGGTCCCCCGGACGGGGGTGGTCCCCCGTCCGGGGTGGCACCCGCGGGTGGTTGGTCGGCCGTGGCCACGAGGCAGTAGGCGGCCGGGATCGGGCCGAACAGGGCGGCCTGCAGATCGGCCGGGGTCATGGCGACCCGGTCCGCTTCGCGCTCGTAGCCGGCGAGCGCCCGGACCAGCTCCAGGACGACCTCGACGTCCCCGGGGCCGGCCACCCGGATCATCGTGATCCGCCCGCCACGGCGCCGGCGGCGCGTAGCTCGTCGTAGAAGGCCAGGCAGTCGCGGTAGGCCGGCAGCAGGCNCGCCGACTCTGCCTCCTTCAGCGAGGGGGCCGAGTCGTCCTTCTCCGACAGCAGCGGCGTGAGATCATCGGGCCAGGGCAGCGCCAGATCGGGGTCGAGCGGGTTGACGCCGTGCTCGCGACCGGGGGTGTAAGGCGTCGAGCACAGGTAGGAGATCGCCGCGTCGTCGGTCAGCGCCATGAAGGCGTGCCCCAGGCCCTCCGAGACGTACAGGCCCCGCCGGTCGACGTCGTCGAGCAGGACCGAGGCGAAGGTGCCGAACGTCGGCGATCCGGTGCGGATGTCAACGACGCAGTCGAGCACCCGCCCGCGCACGCAGGTCACGTACTTCGCCTGACTGGGTGGCACCTGAGCGTAGTGCACGCCGCGAAGGGTTCCGGCCCGGCTGACGCTGTGATTGGCCTGCGACAGGGTCAGCGGATGGCCCACGACCTCGGCAAGCGCGTCGGAGCGGAACCACTCCAGGAAGGTCCCGCGGCTGTCGGAGTNCTGACGCGGGGTGAACACCCAGGCGTCTGGAACCGATAGTTCGCTGATCTCCACGACAGCGAAGGTACCGGTTCGACCAGTTGCCTCCCCNCAGGCCGGACCGTCGGGTCGGCGCGCGTTGGNGCGCAGGGGTGGCTCGTGCGGAGCGCCGGCTCCGATGATGCGGCCGGTGTCGTGCGCCGACGTCCACGGTGGGGGCAGCGGCGACGGTGGGGGCAGCGTCCACCGTGGGGTCTAGAGCACCTTGGACAGGAAGGCGCGGGTGCGCTCGTGCGTCGGTGCGGTGAGCAGGGTGGCCGGCGGCCCGACTTCGACGACCCTGCCGGCGTCCATGAAGACGACGGTGTCGGCCGCCTGGCGGGCGAACCCGAGCTCGTGCGTGACCACGATCATCGTCATCCCCTCGGTGGCGAGCTGGCGCATGATCTCCAGTACCTCGCCGACCAGCTCGGGGTCGAGCGCGGAGGTCGGCTCGTCGAACAGCATCAGCTTGGGGCGCATCGCGAGCGCCCGGGCGATCGCGACCCGCTGCTGCTGCCCGCCGGAGAGCTCGGCGGGGTAGGCGCCCGCCCGATCGGCGAGGCCCACTCGGGCCAGCAGCGCCCGGCCCCGTTCGACGGCCTCGGACCGCCGCTCGGCGCGCACCCGGACCGGGGCCTCGATGATGTTCTCCAGGGCGGTCAGGTGTGGGAAGAGGTTGAACCGTTGGAACACCATCCCGATCTCCCGGCGCTTGCGCGCGATGTCGCGGGGCCGCAGCTCCCGGATCCGCCCGCGGTGCTCGCGGTAACCGACGAGCTCCCCGTCGACCTCCAGCCGGCCACCACTGATCTGCTCCAGGTGGTTGATGCAGCGCAGGAATGTGGTCTTCCCGGAGCCGGATGGCCCGATCAGGCAGGTCACCTCGCCGGGGACCACGGTCAGGGAGACCTCCCGAAGGGCGACGTGCTGGCCGAACGACTTGCGCACCCGCTCGGCGCGGACCATCGGCACCGCGGTGCCGCTCACCGGCGCTCCCCGACGCGGGCCAGGGTTCCGCGGGCGAAGCGGCGCTCGAGCTGGTGCTGCCCGACCGTGAGCACCGAGGTCAGTGCGAGGTACCACAGCGCCGCCACGATCAACAGCGGGATTGTCTGGAAGTTGCGGGCGTAGATGAGTCGAGTGGCGTTGAGCAGCTCGTTGTAGGAGATCACGCTCACCAGGGAGGTCGTCTTGAGCATCGAGATGGTCTCGTTGCCGGTGGGTGGAATGATCGTCCGCATGGCCTGNGGNAGCACGATGCGCCGCAGCGTCAGCGCCCGGGACATGCCGAGCGCGGACGCCGCNTCGGTCTGGCCCGCATCGACGCCGTTGATGCCGGCGCGCACGATCTCGGCCATGTAGGCGGCCTCGTTGAGGCCGAGCCCGAGCACCGCCGCGGCGAACAGCGGCACGATGTGGTTGGCGTCGCCGGAGACGAAGCTCGGCCCGAACGGTATTCCGAGCGAAAGCCGGGGGTACAGCGCGCCGATGAAGCTCCAGAACAGGATCTGCACCAGCAGCGGTGTGCCCCGGAAGAACCAGATGTACAGCCAGGCGGCGCCGGCCACGACCGGGTTCGGCGACATCCGCAGGATGGCCAGCACGATTCCGCCGACGATCCCGATCGCCATCGCGATGACCGTCAGGTAGACGGTGGCCCACAGGCCGCGGAGCACCGGCTCGGCGAACAGGTAGTCGCCGACGGTGCCCCACTGGAAATTCCGGTTGGTGACGAGGGAGTGCACCCCCATCGCGGCGAGGACGCCGATGGCCACGCCGGCCGCCCACCGGCCGGGATGGCGTAGCGGCACGGCGTCGACGTCCACCCCGACCCCCGTCCCGGGCGCGGCGCCGGCCGCCGGCGCCGGCGCGGGATCGGTGGCGAGGGCGGGATCGGTGGCGAGGGCGGGATCGGCGGCAGGGGTGGGGTCGGTGGCGGGGGTGGTGGCGCCGCGCGGGGGCGGCGAGGCGTCCGCGGTCGTCATCCGGTCGCGCCGTTGATCCGCGGGGCACTGATGGCCCCGTCCCGGACCCCCCACCGGTCGAGGATCTTCGCGTAGGCGCCGTCGTCGATCAGCTTTGNCATGGCGGCGCGCAGCGCAGCGGCCAGGCCCNAGTTCTTCGGCACGGCGATGCCGTAGGGCGCGGTCCCGTAGGGCTTCCCCACAATCCTGATCTTTCCGCCGGACAGCTTCGCCTGGTAGTCGGCGACCGGCGAGTCCGCCATCGACACNTCGGCGCGGCCCGCGGTGAGGGCCAGGTTGGCGCCGTTCTGGTCGTCATAGTTCTGCACGGTGACCTTGGGCCTGCCCGCCGCCGTGCACCGGCCGCTCTGGTCGCCGGCGTCGGTCTGCTGGGTGGTGCCGGTCTCCACCGCCACCGTGCGCCCGCACAGGTCGGCCAGCGTGGCGATCTCCACCCCACCCTGGCCGCGGGTCATGAAGGAGGTGCCCGCGGAGTAGTAGGTCACGAAGTCGACCTGCTTCTGGCGCTCTTTGGTGTCGGTGAAGGACGACATACCGACGTCATATCGGCCGGAGGCGAGACCGGGCAGGATCGAGTCGAAGACCACCTGCGTGGGCTGGACCTTGAGACCCAGGACACCGCCGAGCGCGCGGGCCAGGTCGATATCCATTCCGATGATGGTTTTTCCGTCCGTGTCGAAGAACTCGTTCGGTGCGTAGGACGGGTCGGTGGCGACCGTGAGCGTCCCCTTGTCGCGGCTGCTTTGGGGTAGTTGACCTGCGATGACGTGGTCGGTGGCGGTTGTCGTCGCCGACGTGGCCGTGGTGTTGGAGTTGTCATCGCCACAGCCCGCCACGATCGTCAGCAGCGCGAGGCTCATGACCAGGGCAGATATCCTCGCACCATGACGAAAAACGCCGCTGTGCACTGATGACCTCCAGGATTCGGGTGGAGCGTTATGTGATGTGGGCGGTGTCCGAGTGCACCAAACCCTGATCATGTGACGTCTCCGCTACGCTCGCGCACCCGCTCCGTGTCGACATGTTTCGTTTGCGTTGCGATGGGGTTCGTCCGAGGTTCACCGTGGGCGAACCTTCGGCGAGAGCCCGACCGGGTCGGCGTGCGATATTGGAAGTAACCCCGGGCAACCCCCGGGCGCTCGTCCCGCTTCACGATCACCAAACATCGTGGAGTGGGGCCGCTCAGGCCCGCCCTCCCGCGGACACGGCACGCACGGAGGGCGGGCGTCTTGTAGCGCCGCCCAGGTGGTACCACGATCGCCCACGGGGCCACCGGCGGCATGTCCGAGGAGCAATCTCCGTGACCGCAACCACTGACCACTCGACCCTCGACTCCACCGCCGCGTCGGAACTGGCCGGGGTCAGCCCGCGCCCGTCCGACGACGATCCCGCCTTCGCCCTGCACCGCGGCGGTAAGATCGGCATCGCGCTCACCGTCCCCCTGGAGAACCGCGAGGACCTCTCGCTGGCCTACACTCCCGGGGTCGCGCGGGTGTGCACGGCGATCGCCGAGACGCCGGCACTCGCCGACGACTACACCTGGCGGTCCAACACCGTCGCAGTCGTCACCGACGGAACCGCCGTGCTCGGCCTCGGTGACATCGGCCCCCTGGGTTCCCTGCCGGTCATGGAGGGCAAGGCGGCCCTGTTCAAGCACTTCGGCGGCGTCGACGCCGTCCCGCTCGCGCTCGCCTGCACCGACGTCGAGGAGATCGTCGAGACCGTCGTCCGGCTCGCGCCGAGCTTCGGCGGGATCAACCTCGAGGACATCTCGGCGCCGCGGTGCTTCGCGATCGAGCGCCTCCTGCAGGACCGCGTCGACATCCCGGTCTTCCACGACGACCAGCACGGCACCGCGATCGTCGCCCTGGCCGCGCTGGAGAACGCCGCCAAGCTGACCGGGCGCACCCTCGGCGACCTGCGTGCCGTGGTGTCCGGCGCGGGTGCGGCCGGAGTGGCGGTGACCCGCATCCTGCTGGCCGCCGGCATCGGCGACATCGCGGTCGGTGACAGCCGTGGCATCATCTACCCCGGCCGCGACGCCCTCACCCCGGTGAAGGCCGCGCTCGCCGCCGAGACCAACTCCGCCGGCCTGACCGGTTCGATCACCGACGCGCTGCGCGGCGCCGACGTGTTCCTCGGCCTGTCCTCCGGGCAGGTGCCGGAGGAGGCGGTCGCCACCATGGCGCCCGAGGCGATCATCTTCGCGATGGCGAACCCGGACCCCGAGGTGGAGCCCGCGATCGCCCACAAGTACGCCCGCATCGTCGCCACCGGGCGCAGCGACTACCCCAATCAGATCAACAACGTGCTGGCGTTCCCCGGCGTGTTCCGCGGTGCGCTCGACGTGCGGGCCAGCCGGGTGACGGAGGGCATGAAGCTCGCCGCCGCCACGGCGCTCGCCGACGTGATCGCCGACGAGCTGGCCGAGGACCTCATCATCCCGAGCGTGTTCGACCCCCGGGTGGCCCCGGCCGTCTCGGCGGCTGTCGCCGCGGCCGCCCGGGCCGACGGGGTCGCCCGGCGCTGAGGAAGGTCCACGACGGTCGGGAACCCCGCAGGTAGCCGCCTGCGGGGTTCCCGGGCCCGCAGGCGGGCGGCCTCAGACTCGACCGCACCCCTGGCACGGCCGGTGCTCGACGGCGTCGTCGAGCGGGCGCAGCGTCCCGCAGCCCTTGTAGGAGCAGCAGACGAAGTCCGCCGACATGACGGTGATGACCGGCGTGCCGTCGACCATGACCGTGGCGGGTGCCTCCGGGATCGGGATGATGCTCCGGCGGCGAAAGCTCAGCCGCCGGTGCGCCCCGCGCCGAGGGGGCGTCTCTGACGGGTCGTCCCGGGTCACCACGGTTTGTTCACCGCACCGTCCACGCTTGTCGTACCCACGGCGATGAGTTCAGCACAACGGACCGTGGGACGCGCGGCCCGGGGCGGATGATCCCTGTTCGTCGGAAATGGCCTCGGCATCCCCCTTGCGGCCGCCTTGAGTTGCTCGCGCCCGCGGCCGGGCGGCCGTAGGTTCGTGGGGTGCTCGCAGCCGCCGCGATCTCCCTGCATCCCGATGCCCCTCTCGATGGTCTGTCCATCGGCGAGCAGCCTGAGCCCGCGCCGCCGGAGGAGTGGGCCACCGTCACGGTGCGGGCCGCCTCGCTGAACCATCACGACCTCTTCAGTCTGCGTGGAGTGGGTCTGCCGGCCGACCGTCTCCCGATGATCCTCGGCTGTGACGCCGCCGGGGTGACCGCCGAGGGGGAGGAGGTCGTCGTGCATGCGGTGATCGGTGATCCGGCTGCGGGGGCCGGCGACGAGACGCTGGACCCGCGGCGAACCCTACTGTCCGAGCTGCATCCGGGCACCCTCGCCGAGCGGGTCGCGGTGCCCCGGCGCAACCTCGTGCCGAAGCCCGCCGGGCTGACGTGGGAGGAAGCGGCGTGCCTGCCGACGGCCTGGCTCACCGCCTACCGGATGGTGGTGTCCCGGGCCGGCCTGCCCGCGGGCGGCGGCGGGACGCTGCTCGTCCAGGGAGCCGGCGGCGGGGTGGCGACCGCCGCCCTGCTGATCGGCAAGGCCGCGGGGCACACCGTCTTCGTGACCTCCCGGGACACCGGCAAGCGGGCGCGGGCCACTGCCCTCGGTGCCGACGGGGTGTTCGAGTCCGGCGCCCGGCTGCCGAAGCGGGTCGACGCCGTCATCGAGACCGTCGGTGCGGCCACCTGGAGCCATTCGGTCAGGTCCCTGCGGCCCGGCGGGCGCATCGTCGTCTCCGGCGCGACCAGCGGCCCGAATCCGCCGGCCGAGCTCACCCGGATCTTCTTCCTGCAGTTGTCCGTGGTGGGCTCCACGATGGGCAGCCGGGAGGAGCTCGTCGATCTGCTCGCCTTCCTGGAGCGCACCGGCATCCGCCCGCCGGTGCAGGAGGTACGCCCGCTGTCCGCGGCGCGCGCGGCGTTCGAGCAGCTCGCCGACGGGGATGTCTTCGGCAAGCTGGTGCTCACGCCCTGAGCGCCCGGCCGGCTCAGAGGTCGGCGTCGTCGTCGGGGCGGGCCAGCCAGGTGGCAAGGCGTTCGACGGCTTCTTCGAACTCCGGGTGGACGTCGACGAACGCCCGCAGCGAGTCGGCGAGTCCCTCGTAGGTCACCGTCTCCGCGCCGCGGCGGTCGGCGAGCTCCTCGATGCCTCGGTCGGTGAAGTACATCCCCGCTCCCGTCGTTCCCGGCGGCGTCTCGGGTCCCGCCGTCCGGCCGGATCAGCGGACAGGACGGCCCCGGCAGAGCCGGGACCGTCCGTCATCCTCGTCGATCTGTCGGTGCGTGCCCGGTCGCTCAGTCCTCGAACGCGGCCTCGACGAGGGCCTGCTGCTCGCGCTCGTGCACCCGCGACGAACCCGACGCCGGGGCCGCCGCCGCCCGCCGGGAGATCCGGCGCAGGCGGATCCCGCCGGGCAGGAACTCGCCGAGGTTGAGCGCCATGTGCGGGTAGGCGCCCTGGTTCGCCGGCTCCTCCTGCACCCAGACGACGTCGGTGAGGTTCGGGTAGCGCTCGAGTGCCTTCGCCAGCTCCGGCCCGGGAGTCGGGTAGAGCTGCTCGACCCGCAGCAGCGCGAACCGCTCGGCGTCGTCGTGCCTGCCCCGGGCGGCGGCCAGGTCGTAGTAGACCTTGCCGGCCGAGAGCAGCACCCGGCGGACCGTCGACGGGTCGGTGACGAAGTCGTCGGGGATCACCGGCTGCCAGCCACCCTCGGTCAGTTCCGCCACCGTCGAGGTGGCGGCCTTGAGCCGGAGCATCGACTTGGGCGTGAAGACGACCAGCNGGCGCCGCACCGGCGAGAGGGTCTGCCGGCGCAGGAGGTGGAAGTAACTGGCGGGGGAGGACGGCGCCGAGACCGTCATGTTGTTGTCCGCGCACAGCGACAGGAACCGCTCGATGCGGGCGGAGGAGTGGTCCGGCCCCTGGCCCTCGTAGCCGTGCGGGAGCAGCAGCGCCAGCGCCGAGCGCTGGCCCCACTTCGCCTCGCCCGCGCTGATGAACTCGTCGATGATCGACTGGGCGCCGTTGGCGAAGTCGCCGAACTGGGCCTCCCAGAGCACCAGCATGTCCGGCCGGGCGACCGCGTAGCCGTACTCGAATCCCATCGCCGCGAACTCGCTGAGCAGCGAGTCGTAGACGTAGAAGGTGCCGACGCCCTCGTTGTTCTCGGTCCCGTCGACGCCGTACCGCAGCGTCCGCAGCGGGGTGTGGTCCTCGGCGCTGTGCCGGTCGACCAGCACGGCGTGCCGCTGGCCGAAGGTGCCACGGCGGCTGTCCTGCCCGGTCAGGCGGACCGACCGGCCGTCGAGGATGAGCGTGCCGAACGCCAGGGTCTCGGCGAGCGCNCAGTCGATCGCGTCGGTCTCGACCATCTGGGTGCGCCGCTCGATCTGGGGGCGCAGCCGGGGGTGGACGGTGAAGCCGTCGGGCAGGTTGACCTGCGTCTCGACGACCTTCTTGACGGCCTCGGCGGAGACCGCGGTGCTGACCGCGGCGGCCGCGGCCGCCTCCTCCGGGGTGGTGACGATCCGCGGCTGCGGCGCGGTGCCCGACGGGGTGGTGTCCCGGGTCTGCGCGAACGCCTTCTCCAGCTCGGCGCGGTAGGACTTCATCGCCTGCTCGGCCTCGTCGCGGGTGATGTCCCCGCGGCCGATCAGCGCCTCGGTGTAGAGCTTGCGCACCGAGCGCTTGCTGGCGATGGTGTCGTACATCAACGGCTGGGTGAACGACGGCTCGTCCATCTCGTTGTGGCCGCGCCGACGGTAGCAGAGCAGGTCGATGACGACGTCCTTGTTGAACGCCTGGCGGTACTGGAAGGCCAGCGCCGCCACCCGCACGCACGCCTCGGGGTCGTCCCCGTTGACGTGGAAGATCGGGGCCTGCACCATCCGAGCGACGTCGGTGGCGTACACCGAGGACCGGCTCGACTCCGGCGAGGTGGTGAACCCGACCTGGTTGTTGATGACCAGGTGGATGGTGCCGCCGGTGCGGTAGCCGCGCAGCTGGGAGAGGTTCAGCGTCTCGGCGACGACCCCCTGCCCGGCGAACGCGGCGTCACCGTGGACGAGGATCGGCAGGACGGTGAAGCCGGCCGTGCCCTTGTCCAGGATGTCCTGCTTTGCCCGGACGACGCCCTCGGTGACCGGGTCGACGGCCTCCAGGTGCGACGGGTTCGCCACGACCGAGACGGGCACCTTGCGCCCCTCGCGGCCGGTGTACACGCCCTCCGCGCCCAGGTGGTACTTCACGTCGCCGGAGCCGTGCGCCGTCTGCGGGTCGAGGTGACCCTCGAACTCGGCGAAGATCTGCCGGTAGGACTTGCCGACGATGTTGGCGAGCACGTTCAGCCGGCCGCGGTGGGCCATGCCGATGACGACCTCGTCGATGCCGGCGTCGGCGGAGCGCTCCAGCACCTCGTCGAGCGTCGGGATCGTCGACTCGGCGCCCTCCAGCGAGAAGCGGCGCTGGCCGACGTACTTCGTCTGCAGGAAGGACTCGAACGCCTCCGCGGCGCCGAGGCGCTCCAGCACGTGCAACTGCTCGGCCGGGTCCGGACGCTCCGCGGACCGCTCGACCCGGGCCTGGATCCAGGCCCGCTCGTCGGGCTCCTGGATGTGCATGTACTCGATGCCGACCCGGCGGCAGTACGAGTCGCGCAGGACGCCGAGCACGTCGCGCAGCGACATCGTCCGCTGGCTCGCGAACCCGCCGACGGCGAACTCCCGGTCGAGGTCCCACAGCGTCAGCCCGTGGCTGATGATGTCCAGGTCGGGGTGGNTGCGGATGGCGAACTCGAGCGGGTTGGTGTCGGCCATCAGGTGACCGCGCACCCGGTAGGCGTGGATCAGCTCCAGCACCCGGGCGTTGTGGTCGAGGTCGCCCTCGTGCACCACGGGCATNTCCGCGACCCAGCGGATGGGTTCGTACGGCACCCGCAGCGACTGGAAGATCTCGTCGTAGAAGCCGTCCTCGCCCAGCAGGAGCTGGTGCATCCGGCGCAGGTACTCGCCGGACTGGGCGCCCTGGATGATGCGGTGGTCGTACGTGCTGGTCAGCGTGATCGTCTTGGAGATCGCGAGCCGGGCCAGCGTGTTGGCCGCGGCGCCGGAGAACTCGGCCGGGTACTCCATCGCGCCGACGCCGATGATCGTGCCCTGGCCCTCCATCAGCCGGGGCACCGAGTGCACCGTGCCGATGCCGCCGGGGTTGGTCAGGCTGATGGTGACGCCGGTGAAGTCGTCGGTGGTCAGCTTGTTGGACCGAGCGCGGCGGACCAGGTCCTCGTAGGCGACCCAGAACTGGCTGAAGTCCAGCGTGTCGGCCTTCTTCACCGCGGCGACGACGAGCTGGCGGCCCTTCGGGGTCACCAGGTCGATGGCCAGCCCGAGGTTGACGTGCTCCGGCTGGACGAGCGCCGGCTTGCCGCCGACCTCGGCGTAGGAGGCGTTCATGGCCGGGTTGCTGGCCAGCGCCTTGACCATCGCGTAGCCGATGATGTGCGTGAACGACACCTTGCCGCCGCTGGAGCGGGCCAGGTGCCGGTTGATGACGATGCGGTTGTCCGCGAGCAGCTTCGCCGGGAACGCCCGCACCGACGTGGCGGTCGGGACGTGCAGCGACGTCTCCATGTTGCTGACCACGCGGGCGGCCGCGCCGCGCAGCGGCGTGGTGGCCGAGCCCTCCGCGCCGGCGGGGGCGGGTGCCGGCTGCTTGGCGGCCGCGACGGGCTTGGCGGCTGCCGGCTTCGCAGGCGCGGAGGGTGCGGGCGTGGCGGGCTTCGCGGGCGCCGCCGCGACGGGCTTCGCGGGCGGGGCCGGAGTAGGCACGGACGCCGGAGCCGCGGGCGGGGTAGGCTTCGCCGCAGACGGCGCCGTGTGGGAGACCTCACCGTCGGGTGAGATCCCGCTTGGTGCCACCTCCGCGGCGGGTGCATCCGCGCCGGGGCCGGCCGGCGGCGCGGTCGGCCGGTAGTCGGAGAGGAACTCCTGCCACTCCGGCGACACGCTTTGTGGATCTTCGAGAAACTGCTGGTAGATCTCGAAGACCAGCCATTCATTGGGTCCGAAGTCAGGTCCTGACGCAGGAACCGTCGGTGCTGTCACGGGGCCATTCGCCTCTATCCACGGTCTCACTTCACGGCCTCCGAAAGGCCCTTCTGCCACCGTCTGCTCAGGCTACCCNCTCTGGACACCCAGGGCAGGGGCGGGCCTGCCCGGTCGGGTCATAGGCACGGTGCGTGCCGGTTCGATGCCGCCCTGCCGCCCACGTGGCCGGTATGTGCGTGGGCGGTCGGCAGCGGAGGGTGACTCGCCCGGCCTTGGTGGCCCCTACCCGATGCGGGCCGTTCGTCCGGTTTCCCGCGCGGGGAACACCCGGGGCGGTCCATCCGTTAAGCTAAGTGTCNCCGGCCCGCATCATGGCCCCCGGACCCAATAAAAGTCGCTTCGAGCGACCTACGCCCGTGAGGCGACCTGGCGGGCCGGCGTCTACGTGGTTCGGATAATGCAGCTCGCCCCGGCGGATCGCCGGGGCGATATCTGCTGTTCGGACCTGCTCACCTGCACCGAGGTGGCCTCCTGCCCGCCCGGCGAGACCGTCCGCCAAGATGCGGTGGCCGGCCGGGCGGTTACGCCGCCGAGCCCTCGGTCACCTGAAGTGATTCCATCCTCCTCGGCCGGCGGTCGGCTGCCCGGCCAGGGTCACGCCCGTTCCGGGCAGCACCAGCCCGATCCGTTCACAGCCCCCGGGGATGGCCGCGGACGGAGGCAGGCAGGCGACGAGCGCGTGGTCCTCGCCGCCGGTGAGCACCCAGTCCAGCGGGTCCGCCCCCAGCTCGGCGGCGGCCGAGCGCAGCGGAGCACCGCCGGCCAGGGCGGTCAGGCCGGCCAGGTCGAGATCGATTCGCATCCCCGAGGCGGCGGCGATGTGGCCGAGGTCCTGGACCAGGCCGTCCGAGACGTCGCACATCGCGTGCGCGCCCGCCGCGGCGAGCGCCGGGCCGAGCGGGTAGGGCGGCCGGGGCCGCCGGTGCGCCGTGACCAGCCCCGCCCAGCCGGCGTCCGCGCCCTGGCCCAGGCCCGCGGTGAGCAGGGCCAGGCCCGCCTCGGCCCGCCCGAGGGAGCCGGCGAGCACGACCACGTCGCCCGGTCGGGCCCCCGAGCGCAGCACCGGCGCCCGGCCCTCGAGATCACCGAGAGCGGTCACCCCCAGCATGATGGAGTCGGCGGAGCTGATGTCGCCGCCGGCGACGGTGGCCCCGGCCCGGGCGCACTCGGCGGCGAGCCCGTCGGCCAGCGCCAGGGCCCAGTCGACGGTGAGATCACCGGGCGCGGCGAAGCCGACGAACAGCCCGGTCGGTCGGGCGCCCATCGCCGCCACGTCCGCGAGGTTCTGCGCCGCGGCCTTGTGCCCGACGTCCAGGCCCGACGACCAGTCCCGCCGGAAGTGGCGGCCCTCCAGCAGCAGGTCGGTGGTGACGACCACCCGGGCGTCCGGCGCGGCCAGCACCGCGGCGTCGTCGCCCGGGCCGACGAGGACGTCCCGGCCGCGGGCGAAACGGGCGGTGATCGCGCGGATCAGCTCGAACTCGCCGAGATCCCGCAGCGTCGCGGTCACGGCGCGCCGGCGCCGCGCAACGACCGGGCGCCGCGGAGGGTGGCACCGAAGCGCCGGTGCCGCCTGCCCGACCGCCTCCGCACGCCCCTGGACCTCCCACTCACCGGCCCAGCACCCCCTCCCGACGGAATGACCGTGATCGCAACATCCACGTCACCTTTTCGTCATGTGCCACTGAAAATCTGACGCGCGTGCATGACCAGCCCTGTCCTTCTGCATGTCGCGTCCGGCCCACCGGGACTCCGGGGGCCGGTCGCCCGCGCGTCCAGGCTCGTCACGGCGGGAGCCCGCCCGGCCGGCATCGGGCCTGGTAGGCCCGCCTGTGGCGCTGCAGCCAGGCCGGGGCAAGATCGAGGGAAAGCACTATCTGCCCTCCACCCCCGAGACCGTCACATGGGGCGAGCTGCCCAACGCACTGACCAGGCCCGTGCTCAGCGTCGACTCCGGCGCCGCGGTCACCTTCGACACGGTCAGCCCGGAGGGGATCCTCGGCGACCAGGGCCGTGACCCCGACGCCTTCCTCGCCGACCTCGGCGTNCCGGCATCGGAGGTCCTCGCCGACGCCCGGGCCATCGCCGCCTCCGGCCTGCCGCACCGGTTCGGCGTGGACGCCCCGCACATCGTGACCGGGCCGGTGCTCATCCGTGGTGCCCAGCCCGGTGACGTGCTGCGCGTCGACGTCCTGTCGCTGCACCCGCGGGCCCGGTACGGGATCATCTCCTCCCGCCATGGCGCCGGCCTGCTCGCCGGGGAGTTTCCGGAGGGCAGCCCGCCCGAGCCGGACGCCGACGCGCGGCACTGGCAGCGCTTTCGCACCGTCACCACCTTCTGCGCCGTCGAACGCCGCCNCGGTCGCCTCTTCGGCTCGCTGACGAGCACGAGCGGCGGACGAGCCCGCTTCCCGCTGGCTCCGTTCCTGGGCGTCATGGCGGTCGCGGTGGACAGTACCACCGAGGTCATTCCCTCCACCTCGGTCGGCCTGCACGGCGGCGCTCTGGACTGCCGCGATCTCGGCACCGGCGCCCGGCTCTACCTGCCCGTCCAGGTCGCCGGCGCGCTGTTCGCCGTCGGCGACCCGCATTACGCCGTCGGGGACGGGAAGATCGGCGCGACGGCCCTGGAGGGCCCGCTGCGCGCGACGCTGCGCCTGACGGCGCTGCGGGAGGCGGCCGCCCGCGCCGCCCTGGGCGCGCTGCGTGAGCCGTTCGTCGAGACCGACACCGTGTGGGTCACCGTGGGTCTCGACGCCGACCTGACCGAGGCGATCCGCCGCGCGACCCGTTCGGCGGTGCTGTTCCTGCAGAGCCGGGTCGGGCTCGAACGCGCGGAGGCACTGGCCTACCTGTCGGCGGCGGCGGACATCGGGGTGTGCCGGATCGGGCCCGGGGCCCAGACCGCGTTCTGCCGCATCCACCGGGCGGACTTCACGGAGCCGACGGCGGCGAAGCCCCGGTTGCACCGGCCGCCGTTCGCCCGCATCGTCGGCGCCGCCGGCGTGGAGGAGGCTGCCGGCGTGCAGGACGTTGCCGGCGAGGGGGACGTGGGCGGCGTGCAGGACGTTGCCGGCGAGGGGGACGTTGCCGGCGAGGGGGACGTGGGCGGCGAGGGGGACGTGGGCGGCGTGGCGGACGTGGGCGGCGAGGGGGACGTGGGCGGCGACGGCTCCGAGCGCGCCCCCGAGCCGGTCGGCGTGGCGGACGGGTCTGCGCAACCGGTAGGCGGCGAGCGGCCTGCCGGCGAGCCCGGCGGGGTCGAGCCGCAGCAGGCAGGTGCGCCCCGATCCCCCCGGGCCGGGACGACGCGCCCGGGGCCGGCCGACCGGCGGGGCCGACCGCCGGGCCGATGAGTCAGTCGGTCGAGGCGCCGGTACCCGGAGAGCGCCGGGCACCCGCCGGATCGCGCCGCTCGGTCGGCGCCGGCGCGTCGTCGAGGCCCTCCAGCTCCGAGAGCGCGATCGGGCGCCAACGGTGCAGCAGTTCGTCCGCGCCGGCGCGGACCGGTCCGCGGGCGGCGGCCGGGCCGCCCGGCGTTCCTTCATCGTCGCGGCCGGCCCGCTCGACCGGGGCCGGGGCGATCCCGGCGGCGGCCAGCCGCGGCCACAGCGAGGCCAGCGCCGCCTCGGGGTCGAGCTCGAAGTCGGACTGGCGGACCCGCCAGAACCGCCACCCCGCCCGGCGCAGCTCCCGTTCACGGTCGAACTCGCGGGCGATCTCCGCCGGCCCGGGGCCGACGTCGCCGTCGCACTCGACCGCGAGCCGGGCCCGCCCGCCCGCCACGACCAGGTCGACCCGCCGGCCGTTGACCTCCACCTGGGGCGTGACGAGATAGCCGCGGCCGGCGAGGTGGCGGAACACCCGCTGCTCGAACAGCGAACCGAAGGCCGGATGGGGGCGGTCCGTGGCCACCTCGGCGAGCGGCGGCGCCAGGCCGGGCAGCGGCGCGACCGGGCGCGCCGCCGACAGCACATAGCTGAGGTAGCTGTGGCGCAGATCCTGGTGGTCGAGGTCGGCCGGCGACACCGAGTGGAACAGCCAGACCTGGTCGCGTGCCCGGGAGGCCGCGACGTTGAACCGTCGCTGGTACTCCAGGCGGGTCAGCGGGACCGGCTGGTCGCCCGGCGCGACGACCAGCGACAGGAACACGACGTCGCGTTCGTCGCCCTGGAAGTCGGCCGGCGTGCCCACCCGCAACCGGCGGCGCAGGTGCTCGGCGGCCGACATCCGCTCGGCGAGCTGGTCGCGGATCAGCGTGGCCTGCGCGGTGCCCTGGGTGACCACGACCCCGAAGCTGAGCCCGGTGTAACGCGGGTCCTCGGCGCAGGCCAGGACCTGCGCGACGAGCGCCTCGGCCTCGGCCGGGTTGCGCGGTCCCGCCGGGGTGGCAGTGGTGAACCCGTGCGGGACGAACCGCGCGACCAGCGGCGTCAGCCGGTCCGCGCCGAACTGGCGCAGCGGCAGCAGCGGCGCGTCCCGGTAGAACATCGCCGACGACCACTCGATGATCTCGGGCATGCAGCGGAAGTGCTCCCGTAGCCGGATCACCTCGCCGAAGCGGGTCCGCAGCAGGCTGAACAGGCTGGACCGCGGGGTGAAACCGACGCGCAGCCAGGCCGGCACGTCCGGCAGCAGGGCGTCGAGCCGGTCGAGGACCGGGTCGAGCTCCTGCGCCGGGTCGACCGGCGGGGTGCACTGGCGGTCGTCGCCGACGACGATCACGCGGGGCGCCAGCCACAGCAGGAACAGGCTGTCGAGCCCGGCCTGGCTGCCCTCGTCGACGATGACGACGTCGAAGCTGTCGCGGACCGCGGGGATGGTCGACAGCACCTCCCGGATCGGCATCACCCAGGCCGGCACCGCCGTCTGGGCGATCTCCATCGCCTCCCGGGCGGCCTGCCGGTAGCGCTCGGCGTGCCGACCGGCCAGCGTGCCGCCGGCGGCGACGGTGTCGGCGTAGGCGCGCAGCGCGGCTGACTGCTCGGCGCCCATCCGTTCCAGGCAGTGCTTCCAGGCCTTCGCCCCGGCCAGCTCCGCGGTGGCCGCGGCGAGGACATCCTCGGCCGCGTCGAGCTGGGCGTCCAGGTCGACGGGCGACGCCGTGGTCGCACCGTCGGGAACGCCGTCGCCGCGGGGCTCGCCGCCGGGAGCGCCTACGGAACCCGGGGAGCCGGCAGGGACGTCGGGACGGGCGGCTCGGGCCAGCCAGCTTGCCGCGACGGCCCAGGCCCAGGCGGCCGAGAACGACGCCAGCCGGGCCGGCCACGGATCATCACCGCCGTCCTCGCGCCCTCGCGCGCCGCCCGGGCCGCCGTCGGGTCGGGCGGATCCGTCGATCGTGGCGGCGGTCAGGAGATCCGCCAACGCGGGATGGGCCGCCCGCAGCCGGCGGAGCAGCGCGGCGCGCCGGGCGGCGGCCTGCCCCCGGGTCACCGCGGCGTCGAGCTCGGCGCGGGCGGTGGCGTAGGCGTCGGCGTCGCGGGTCCGGGTGGCGGCGGCCACGGCGCCGAGCTCGGCGGCCAGCGCGGTGGGGGCGTCCGGGGCGGCGGCGAGCCGGTCGTACTCGTCGGCGAGGTCGGCCAGCGCCCGGTCGGCCTCGGCCGCGGCCGCCATCGTTGCGAGCGCGGCCATCGCCGCGGCCAGATCCCGCGCGTCCGCGGCGGAGTCGATCGTGACCGGCTGCCCGGGCGCCGCCGTGGCGGCGAGGGCCACGACCCGGTCCCGCGCGGCCACGACGGCGTCGATTCCCTCGACGGCCTGCTGCCCCTCGACCAGTCGGGACAGTCGGACCTCGAGCGGATCATCGGGCCGCGGNGGGCGGCCCACCAGGGTCCAGCCGCGACCGGCCGCCTCGACGGCGAGCTCCGCCCGCAGGCGGGTCAGCACGACGTCGAGCAGTTCCGGGGTTGTCGGCGCGACCCCGTCGACGGTCACCTGGCGCAGCAGCGCGTCGGCCTCCCGCTGGACCTTCGGCTTGAAGCGACGCCGGAGCTCGGCGCCGCCGTTCAGATGGGCCCGCAGCGCCTCGGCGCGAGGGAGCAGGGCGGCGGGATCGAGCTCGGCGCTGCCCCGCTCGGCGCTGCCGGGTTCGCCGCTGCTGGGCTCGCCGTCGCCGTCGCCGTCGCCGTCGCCGTCGTCCGCGGCGCGGGCCGGATCCGTGGGGGCGGCGTCGGTGAAGGGCAGCACCACGGCGTGCAGGCCGAGGTCGTCGACGTGGCGGGCCGCCTGCGCGATGAGCGGCGCGGCGGCGCTCACCTTGGCCCAGAGCAGGCGGTCTCGCCCGGCGAGGGCATCGTCGAGGGCGGCGGGGATCCAGTCCCGGTCCGGTCCGCGGGCGCCGTGCGCGGCCAGGTCGTCGAGGGCGCGGACAAGCGCGGTCACTGCGGCCCGCAGTGGGTCGGTCGGCGACGGTCCGGGGCCGGCCGTGGCGATCTCGTCCAGGAGGGCGCGGGCGGTGGCGGTGACCCCGGCCCGGGCCGCCTCGGCCGCCTGCCGGGCCGCGCGGTCCGCGGTCACCAGTGCGGCGAAGCGCGCCGCGGCCAGGACCGGCGGTACCGCACCGATCGGGACGTCCGAGGCCGGGTCGTCGTCGGCGGCGCGCAGCAGGGCGTACAGCTCCACCGCCTCGGCGTCCGTCAGCGGCGCGGGCTGCTCGTCGCCGGTCCGCGCGGGCGGCACGGGCAGCGGCAACCAGCCGTAAGTCCCGCCACCGTCGCGAACCCGGGCGGCGATGCTGGCCCGGGTTCCCCCCCATCCCGCGGCGCCGACCTCGCTGTCCGGATGCACGGCGAGCTCGGCGGCCCGCGCGCCGCGGGCCCGCTCGGCGAGCTCGGCCCGGGCACGCAGCGCCTCGGCCCGCCGCCGCGCGGCCTGCTCGATCCGGCGGTCGAGCGCCTCGGGATGGTAGACCGCCTTCTCCGCGGCCAACGCGCTGACGCTCGCGGCGAGTTCGGGCGAGCCCACCCCGTCCATCGCGCCGACGTCCATCGCGCCGACGTCCATCGCGCCGACGTCCACCGCGGAGACGCCAGCGGGGCCGGACGCCTCCTCGACGTCGGTGAGCGACACGCACAGCCGCTGCAGCTCGGGCGGAAGCTTCTCCCGCAGCACCCGCAGGGCCTGCGCCTTCTGACTGGTGACGAGGACCCGTTGACCCTCGGCGAGCAGAGCGGAGATCAGGTTCGCGATCGTGTGGGTCTTGCCGGTGCCTGGCGGACCCTCGACGACGACGCCGTTGTCGTGGCGCAGCCGTTCGAGCACCCGGGCCTGCTCGGGGCTGGCCGGCAGCGGCAGCAGCGGGTCGGCGCCGAGTTCGGCGCCGCTTGTCGCGCCCTCGGCGTCGAGCCAGGCGAGCCGGTCGTCGGCGTCCAGGGTCGCGACGAGCTGGACCAGGCCCAGCGGCGGCGGCCCGTCGCCGCGCAACGCCGCCAGCATCCGCTCGTAGTAGGTCAGCAGCGAGGCCTGGTCACGCACGCGCAGCACGAGCGCGGGGGCGAAGGTCACGCGGGGGCGGGTCGTGCCGTCCGGTGGTGGTGGCGGNGCGTCCTGCGGCTCGAAGCCGTCCACCGGCACGTCCAGGGCCAGGGTCAACCAGTCCCGCAGCAGCCGCGGGTCGTCCGCGCCGAGCGGGACCGGCGGCCGGTTGTGCAGGCGTTCGTGCAGGTGGTTGGTCCGTTCCCGGCGGAAACCGGGAAGGCCGTCGAGCAGCGGGCCATCGCCCAGTCGGGTGGCGCCACCCGCCGGCACCCGCACCCGGATGTCCGAGCTGACCGGGTCGATCTCGCAGCTCACCCGGGTGGACAGCAGGTGCTCGCGGATGAGCGGGCCGCCGGGTGGCGTCCAGGTAAGCAGGCCGGTGGCCAGCACCAGCTCCAGCGCGTCGCCCTCCTGGGCCACCCGGGCGGCGACGGCGTGCAGCGTGTTGTGCAGGGCGCGGCGCTCGGCGTCGGCGCGCGCGCGCGTCGCCCAGATCCGCCAGCCGGGCAGCCAGTCGCGGTAGGCGGCCTCCAGCCGGTCGTCCTCCGGGCCCGCCGGGTCGGAACCGGCCGCAGCGTCGGCGTTTGCGCCCGCGCTCGGCCACACCGGGGGGCGGTCGGGGTCGGCCAGGGCCGCGTCGGGCAGGCGGATCCGACCGGCGAGGAGCGGCGGGAGCGGTGGGGGCGGGGGCAGCGCGGCGGCGGCGGGGGCGGTCAGCAGGACCTCGCCGGCGCCGGCGTGTTCCGACAGGGCGACGCCGGCCGGGATGTCGGCGAGCCAGACGGTGAGCGGGTGCTCCTCGACGGTCCGCACCCGCGTGGAGCGGGCCAGCGCGACCTCGTGCAGGAAGCGCACCAGCCGATGGCAGCGGTCGGCCAGCGCCGCCCGCTGCTCGGCGTCGGCGTAGCGCGCCGTCACCGGATCACCCGCCGCGCTTGCCCCGCGCCGGCGGCGGGCAGGAGGCGCCGCCCATAGGGTGCCATCCGCCGTCCCTCCCGTTCCCGTACCCCTCCGCGCCGCCGCGATCAGGGCTCCGCCACGACGAATAATGACGGTNGTCCCCGGCGGGCGGCGGGCCGGGTGGCACGTCCACGCCGGCCACCCCGCGACCTGCCGGCGGCTGGCGGCCATGGATCGGCCGTGGCCTCGGCGTATGCCTGCCGTTGGCCGGTCGACGCTCGGGGCCGCACCTTCGGCGTGCCGCCGCCGGTCGCCGCGCGCGGATGCGACAACATACGCATCCGTGAGGTCACGGTTCTATGCTGATTTGCACATCCACTCCCGCTACTCCCGGGCCTGCAGCCGCGACTGCGACCTGGAGCACCTGGCCTGGTGGGCGGCGCGCAAGGGCATCGCCGTCGTCGGCACCGGAGACTTCACCCACCCCGCGTGGTCGCAGGAGCTCGCCGAGAAACTCGTGCCGGCCGAGCCCGGCCTGTTCCGGCTGCGNCCGGATCTGGAACGGGAGGTGCTGCGCACGCTGCCGGCCTCCTGTCGGACAGTGACCCGTTTCATGATCTCCAGCGAGATCTCCACGATCTACAAGCGGGGCNATCGGACCCGCAAGGTCCATCACCTGCTCTACGCGCCGACCCGGGAAGCCGCCGGAGCCATCACCGCGGCGCTCGCCCGCATCGGCAACCTGNCCGCGGACGGGCGGCCCATCCTCGGCCTGGACTCCCGCGACCTGCTGGAGATCACCCTGGCCGGCGGGCCGGGCTGCTACCTCGTGCCAGCGCACGTGTGGACGCCGTGGTTCGCCGTCCTGGGTTCCAAGTCCGGCTTCGACGCCGTCGAGGACTGCTACGTCGACCTCGCCGACGAGATCTTCGCCCTGGAGACGGGGCTGTCCGCCGACCCGGAGATGTTCTGGCGGATCTCCGGCCTCGACCGCTACCGCCTGGTGAGCAACTCCGACGCCCACTCGCCGCCCATGCTCGGCCGCGAGGCGACGGCCTTCACCTGCGAGCTGGACTACTTCGCCATCGAGGCGGCGCTGCGCGGCGGGGACGGGTTCGCCGGGACGGTCGAGTTCTTTCCCGAGGAGGGCAAGTACCACCTCGACGGGCACCGCAAGTGCGGGGTGTGCCTGACCCCGGAGCAGACCCGCGAGGTCGGCGGGCGCTGCCCGACCTGCGGCGGACTGCTGACCGTGGGCGTGCTCAACCGGGTGGAGGCGCTGTCCGATCGCGGGGCCGGCGTGCGTCCCGCGACAGCCGCCGCGGTCACCTCGCTGGTGCCGCTGCCGGAGGTCGTCGGGGAGATCCTTGGGGTGGGGCCGAAGAGCAAGGCGGTCGCGGGCCAGGTCACCTCGCTGGTGTCCCGGCTCGGCCCGGAGCTCGGCATCCTCGGCGACGTCCCGGTGTCGGCGATCGCCGAGGTGGGCTCGGCCGAACTGGTCGAGGCGATCTCCCGGCTGCGGCGCGGCGAGGTGATCCGCCAGGCCGGCTTCGACGGCGAGTACGGCGTCATCCGGCTGTTCGAGTCGCGGGAGCTCGCCGGCGACGGCGGCACCCTGTTCGACTTCGCCCCGAGCGCCCCCGCCGAGCCGGACGCGGCCGGGCGCGGCGGCCGGATCTCGCGGCAGGCGGGACGCGGCCAGCGGGGCCGGCACAGCGCACTTGCCGTCGAGGCGGCTGCGGCGGGCGGCACGGATGTCGCCGACGGCGGCCCGACGCTCGACGAGGCGCTCGCCGCGGTGGGGGAGGGATCGCCGGCTGACCGTGCCGTCGCCGCGGGGGCGCCTGCGGTCACGTCGGTCGGTTCCGCGGAACCGGCGGGTCCGGTCGAGCCGGTGGGTGTGGCCGAGTCGGCGGAATGGGGAGCGGGTGCGGAACCGTCCGTGCTCGACGGGCTGGACCCGGACCAGCGGCGGGCGGCGGCGCATCCGGCCGGCCCCTTGCTCGTCCTCGCCGGCCCCGGAACCGGCAAGACCCGCACGCTGGTGCACGCGATCGCCCACCGGGTCGCCGAGCGCGACGTGCCCGCCGAGCAGTGCCTGGCGGTGACGTTCACCCGGCGGGCGGCGGGGGAGCTCGCCGAGCGGCTCGACGCCATGCTGGGCGAACGGGCCCGCCGGGTGCTCGCGACGACGTTCCACGGCCTGGGGCTGACGATCGTCCGCGAGCAGCACGAGCGGCTGGCGCGCGGGGCGCAGGTCCAGGTCGCCGACGACGCCGTGCGGGCGGAGCTGCTCGACGCCGCGCTGCACGGCGAGGGCGACTCCCGCGTCCGGCGCCGGGTGTCGGCCGGGATCGCCGAGCTCAAGCGGCTGCGGGCGCTCGGCCAGGCCCAGCGCGACCATGACCTGGTCGGCGTCCTTGCCCGCTACGACGCCGAACTGCGGGAACGGGACATGGTCGACCTCGACGACCTGATCGCGCTGCCGCTGACCCTGTTGCGCTCGGCACCGGAGCTGGTCGAGCACTACCGCGACCGCTGGCGCCATGTCTGGGTCGACGAGTACCAGGACACCGACGAGCTCCAGTACCGACTGCTGGGACTGCTGTGCCCGCCGGCGGCGAACCTGTGCGTGATCGGCGACCCGGACCAGGCGATCTACAGCTTCCGCGGCGCCGATGTCGGCTTCTTCCTGCGGTTCGAGCAGGACTACCCGGGCGCGGGCACGGTCGCGCTCACCCGCGGCTACCGGTCGACGCGCACGATCGTGCGGGCGGCCCTCGACGTGATCGCCCCGGCGAGCCTGGTACCGGGCCGGGCGCTGACCGCGGTGCGGGGCGCCGAGGGGGACGGCCCGGTGCTGCTGCGGCGCTACCGCAGCGAGGCCGAGGAGGCCATCGCGGTCGTCGACACCATCGACGCCGCACTCGGCGGGACCTCCTTCCACGCACTCGACTCCGGGGTGGACGGGTCGGTGGAGGCGGCCCTGTCGTTCGCGGACATCGCGGTGCTCTACCGGACCGCCCGCCAGGCGGAACCGATCATGGAGGCGCTGGCGAAGCGGGGATTCCCCTTCCAACGCCGTTCGCATCTGCCGCTGGCCGACGCCCCGGCCGTCGCCGCCCTGCTGGCCCTGTTGCGCCCGGCCGGTGCGACCGGAGCAGCCGGTGCGGTGGGTGCGGCGAGGGCGGCCGGTGCGGCGAGGGTGACCGGTGCGGCGAGGGCGGCCGGTGCGGCCGGTGCGGCCGGTGCGGTGGGTGTGCGGGCGGTGTCGGGGCTGCTGCGTGACGCGGCGGCGCAGGCGGTCGACCTGGCGGCCGCGCTCGGCACCGAACTGGGCGCGTCGCTGCCGGCGGGGTTCGTGGGCTTCCCCGGCGGACGGGTGCCCACCGAGGCCGAGCTGCGGCTGGCCGTGGAGCTGCTCTCGCCCGCCGCGGCCGCCGCCGGGACCGACCTGGACGGCTTCCTCACGTCGGTCACGATGGCCAGCGAGGTCGACGGGCTCGACCCGCGGGCGGACCGCGTCAGCCTGCTCACCCTGCATGCGAGCAAGGGCCTGGAGTTCGGTCTGGTCTTCATCGTCGGCTGTGAGGACGGGCTGCTGCCGATGCGCTTCGGCCCCGCCGGCCGCGCCTGCGCGGCCACCGGCGAGGCGACGCCGGGCGGGGAGGTCGACCCGGGCGGGGAGGTCGACCCGGCCGCGGCGGCGCTGCTTGCCGAGGCCGAGGAGCGGCGGCTGTTCTTCGTCGGCGTCACCCGGGCGCGCCACCAGCTGATCCTGACCTCCGCGGCGCGCCGCCGCGCCGGCACGGACGCGGAGACCCGGCCCTCGCCGTTCCTCGCCGACATCGGCCCGGCCCTGCTGTCGACGGGCGAGGCCGCGGGCGCGCGTCGGCGGGCCCGCCGGCCGTCGGCGGGCCAGCAGCTCAGGCTCGTCTGACCGCACGTCCCCGAGGGGATGCGTGGGCGAACGCCTTCATGGTTCTTCCACCGGGCTTGGCGTCCGATTTATCCCTGTGGAGGAGACAGGTGGCGCCGCTGCCCGGCACACCGCCTCGTCTCGGGGGCGGGGTCGCCGCCACCGCGAGCGGGGCCAGGGGACCGCTGCGCTGGGGCCGCTCGCGACGGTCTCAGCGCTTGCGTAGCACCATCGCGAGGTTCCAGGTGACGATCTCGCGGGCCCCGGGCACCTTCAGGATCACCTTCGCCCAGTCCGGCAGGTAACGCGGCATCGCGTCGAGGATCTCGACGTCGGCGCGGCGGCGTGCCCAGGACAGCGTGTCGGCGACCGACACCGGGAACAGTGTCCGGCCGTAGATGTTCTTCGGCGCCTGCCCCTTGCGGCGCTCGAAGCGGGCCGCTGCCCGGTCACCACCGAGGTAGTGCCATGGCGCCGTCTCATGGCCGCCCCAGGGCGACAGCCAGTTGGTGTAGCTGAGGAAGATCAGCCCGCCGGGGCGGGTGACCCGGACCAGTTCCGAGCACATCCGCCACGGGTCGGGGACGTGCTCCAGGACGTTGGACGTGTAGCACAGGTCGACGCTGCCGGACAGGAACGGCAGGTCCAGCGCGCTGCCCCGGACTCGGCCGGGGACCTCGATGCCCCCGGCCTCCATCTCCGAGACGTCCGGCTCGACCCAGACGTAGCGGGCGCCGGCGTCGAGGAACGCCGAACGGAAGTAGCCCGGACCGCCGCCGACGTCCAGCACGAGCTGGCCGGTCAGCGAGGTGTACCGCATGAGCTGGCGGACGGAGTCCGCGGCGATCAGCGAGTAGAACCCCGCCGGGTCGACGGGCTCCTTGCGGTGGGCGAGGAAGAGGGTCTTCGACCGGCTAAGGCCCCAGCCGGAGTACGGCAGCGTNCGCACGAGGGGCGCCTCGCCGTCCGGGTCGGAGGGCCCCGCTGTCGCCGTCGTGGGCTCGGCGGAAGTCGCCGCGGATGCCGCCGTGTCAGACATGGCGGGGACGATAACACTCCGGCCGCGGGGGGCAGCCGGCCCCGGGCGAGGGTCGGTCGATGCCTCGCGGGTCGGGGTCCGGCGGGCCTGTGCAGGGGCGGGAGGGCATCCCCGGTGGGGCCTGGCGGGGAGTGGGAGGGCATCTCCGGTGGGGTCGGCGGGAGCGGGCGCAAGCCCTCCTGCGGGGTTGGCTCGGTCGGGCGAGGCGGGATGCGCCGTCCCCGGTGTATCGCCGCGCGGGCGTCGGGTGCGGTGGACGGAGGATCTCGCTATGCGTTTGCCCAGCTCGCGCGCGATGTGTGGAATCGACGGGTCGGGAGGTTTATCGTTTACCTGCCCCACGTTCCTTTTTTCCGTTGGTTTCTCCTCGTTCCCTGACCCGGCGACGTGCGTTCCCGGTGAACCCAAGGATGGGTGATGGTAGTGGCGCGCCCGACCACCAAGTCGGATCCGATGAATTTCCGAAAACTCGGATCCCCGCGACATTCTGTGCTATCCGCGATCATCAGGCCAGGTCGCGTGATCCCCCCGAGCCCTCGACCGGCCAGGTAGCGGGCCGGATGTCCCAGACCTTTGAAACCCTGGGCCGACCCCTGCCACCTGCGCCGAGTGCATTCTCGCCGGCCTGGCGGCACGTCCTCGACCGGCCGCTGGGTATCCGCACGGAACTCGACCGCATGCGCCGGCAGGCTCCCTTTTACGACGCGACGGTCGACGAGATCGACGGCCGCCGGATACGGATCGGTGACCACTGGCTCACCGATTTCGCCTCCTGTAACTATCTGGGGCTAGATCTCGATCGGGAGATCATCGAGGCGGTTCCGGCGTACCTGGACCTGTGGGGTACGCATCCGAGCTGGTCACGGTTGATTGCCAGCCCGCGCCCCTACGACGACATCGAGCGCATGCTCGCGGAGCTGCTCGGCGCCGAGGACGCGCTGCTGCTGCCGACCATCACCCATATCCAACATTCGGTGCTGCCGGCGCTGGTCGGCCGGGGCGCGCTGTTCGTCGAGCTCCACGCCCACCAGACCGCCCACGACGGGGCCGCGATGGTCGCCAGCCGCGGCGGGACCGTCGCGCGGTTCCGGGAGGACCGGCTCGACCGGCTGGACCGGCTGTTGCGCGCGGCCCCCCATCCCCGGGTGATCTGCGTCGACGGGGTGCACAGCATGACGGGCAACGGGCCGCCGCTTGACGAGCTCCTCCCGCTCGCGCGTGCCCACGACGCGCTGCTCTACGTCGACGACGCNCACGGTTTCGGCGTTGTCGGGGAGCGCGGCCCCGACGAGTCGAGCCCGTACGGCAGCCGCGGCAACGGCATCGTGCGCCATCTCGGCGCCGGCTACGACAACCTGGTGCTCGTCGGCGGGTTCTCCAAGGCGTACTCGTCGCTGCTCGCGTTCGTCGCCTGCCCGACGGAGGTGAAGGAGTACCTGAAGTCCGCGGCCGGGCCGTACATCTTCTCCGGCCCGTCGCCGGTCGCGTCGCTGGCGACGGGCCTGGTCGGCCTGCGGGTCAACGAGCGGCGCGGGGAGGCGCTGCGGGCCCGGTTGCACCGGCTGACCAGCCGGTTCCTCGACGGGCTGCGCGGGCTGGGCCTGGGCACGCTCAACACCAGCGGATTCCCGATCGTCGAGATCCCGCTGCTGGATGCGGACAACGCCGACCCGCTGGGCCGCTTCCTGTACGAGCGGGGGGTCTTCGCGTCGGTGGTGCCCTTCCCCGTCGTCCCTCGCGACCAGGTCGGGGTGCGGATCCAGATCACTGCCGCGAACACCGACGACGAGATCGACCACCTGCTCGCCGTCCTCGGCGAGGCCGGTGACCGCTTCCCGCTGGTGGCGGCGAGCGGCCCGCCCGATCCCGGCTGAGCCGCCGGTACCCGACGACTGGCGGCCGGTCAGCCCGCGGGCGGCGCGAGGCGGGCGACCGGCCGCCGGTCGCGGTCGAGCCGGACGTCGGCGTCGCGCACCCGCGCCAGCACCGCGAGGTAGTCGGCCCGAGGGATCTCCAGCGCGCCGAGGTCGACGAGGTGGTCCGTCGTCATCTGGACGTCCATCAGCACGCCTCCGGCGGCGGCGAAACGCGCGTCGAAGTCGGCGAGGGCGACCTTCGAGGCGTCGGTGCGGGCGTGGAACATCGACTCGCCGGCGAACACGCCGCCGATCCCGACCCCGTAGACGCCGCCGACGAGGTCGTCGCCGTCCCAGACCTCCAGGCTGTGAGCCCATCCCAGGGCGTGCAGCCGGGCGTAGCCGTCGATCAGCTCGTCGGTGATCCAGCCCGACGTGCCGTCGCGCTGGCAGCCCCGGACCACCTCGACGAAGGCCTCGTCGACGGTCGTCGTCCACCCGCAGTTGCGCAGCCGCTTGCGCAGCGAGCGGTTCACCCGCACCCCGCCGGTGGGGATCACCGCCCGCGGGTCGGGGCTCCACCAGGGCAGGTCGTAACCGCCGGGACGGTCGGGGGACAGATGCCGCACCCGGCGGGCCGCGACGGCGGCCCGCAACAGGTCACGCAGACCACCCGCGCCGGCCGGCGCCGGCTCGTCGGCCTCGGCGCCCTCCGGTTCGTCCCCGGTGGGCCACGGGAACGCCCCCGCCCGGTAGGCGCCGACCAGTGTCGCCGGGTCCAGCGTGCCCCCGACCGCGACCGGTGCCCGGCCGGGGCTGCGCAGGAGCGAGAAGCCGTCCCACACGGTGGGACCCACCGCGCGGGGCGCCGCGGTCACCGCCACGGGCTGCCCGCCGGCGTCGATCCGGGGGCCACCGGAGTGTTGCGCACGCCACCCTCCCTCGTCGGGGCGCGGCCGCCGGTGCGGCGAGCCCCGCGGTCGGCCACGGGGTCGCGAGCCGCCTCCCGGGCGCCCGCCTCGCGGGGCGTCGCAAGCCCGACCGCCTCCCGCGTCGTCGTCTCCTGCGTCGTCGTCTCCTGCGTCGTCGTCTCCTGCGTCGTCGTCTCCTGCGTCGTCGTCTCCTGCGTCGTCGTCTCCTGCGTCGTCGTCTCCTGCGTCGTCGTCTCCCGCGTCGCCATCTCCCGCGTCGCCGTCTCCAGGTCGATCGTGCCAGCCAGCGCCGCCTGTCGCCGGAGTTGTTCGGTAACCAGCTCGGACGGGCCGGGTTCGCCGAGGAAGTAGCCCTGCGCGAGGTCGCAACCGACCTCGCGCAGCATCCGCACCGCCGCCGCGGTCTCCACCCCCTCGACGACGATCCGCAGGTCGAGGGCGTGCGCCAGGCCCACGGTGGATCGCACGATCGCCTCGGCCCGGCTGTCGTCCGCCACCCGCTGGATGAACGACTTGTCGAGCTTGAGTACGTTCACGGGCAGTTCGAGCAGCCGCGCCAGCGACGAGTAGCCGGTGCCGTAGTCGTCGACGGCGATGCCGATGCCCAGCGCCCGCAGCTCCCCGAGCACGGTGGCCGACCGCACCCGGTCGAGCATGAGCGTCGTCTCGGTGATCTCCAGCTCCAGCACTGCGGGGCTCAGGCCGAAGCCGGCGAGCATCCCGCTGACCTGCGCGGGGAAGCCCCGGTCGAGCAGGTCGGAGGCGGACAGGTTGACGGCCACGGCGACCTCGAGGCCGGCGGCGTGCCAGCGCCGGCACTGGTCGAGGGCGGTGTGCAGCACCTCGATCGTGAGCATCCGCATGAACCCGGCCTGCTCGGCCAGCGGGACGAACTCCTCCGGGCCGAGCAGGCCCCTGGTCGGGTGCCGCCAGCGGACGAGGGCCTCGACGGACTCCGTCCGCCCGGAGCCGAGATCGACCTTGACCTGGTAGTGCACCTCCAACTGGCCGGTGCCGAGGGCGGCCCGCAGCGACTCGATCATGTCCAGTCGGACGAGGCTGTTCACGTCGGCGCCCGGCCGGTAGGACTCCACGCCGGTGCGGCCCGACTTCGCCGCGTACATCGCCACGTCGGCGCGCTGCAGCAGGGTGTGCGCGTCCTGCGCATGGTCCGGGTAGACGGCCGCCCCGATGCTCGCGCCCACGTGCAGCGTCACGCCCCCGACGTCGAAGGGATCGGCGAGCACGGTCAGCACCCGGTCGGCGACCCGGCGGGCGGCGTCGGCGTCGGCGTGTTCGAGCAGCACCGCGAACTCGTCACCGCCGAGGCGGGCGTGCAGGTCACCCGGGCGCAGGGCGTCGGAGATGCGGGTGCCGACCTGGGTCAGCAGCGCGTCCCCGACCTGGTGGCCGAGCGAGTCGTTGATCTCCTTGAACCGGTCGAGGTCGAGCAGCAGCAGGGCGAAGGTGTCCGGTCCGGTGGTGCGTTGCTCGGCCCGGGTCAGCCGCTCGATGAAGCCACGGCGGTTGGCCAGGCCGGTGAGGTCGTCGGTGCGGGCCAGCACCCTGCTTTCCGCGAGCTGCTGGACCTCGATGAAGGTGAAGGCCGCGCGGGCCAGGGCGGACAGCACCGTCGCCGCCGCGAGCGCCACGGTGACCGCCGGCAGGTCGATCGCGGCGCCGAGCACCAGCAGGCCCAGCGCGACCGTCGCGAGGACCAGCGGCACGGCGATCACGCCCCACCCGGACATCTTCGCCGGCGGCTGCCAGCGCGGGCGCAGCCAGGACGCCAGCGCCGGCATGAGCACCGAAAGCAGCCACAGGCTGGACAGCACCCCGTTCGACGGNGTGTGCCCGGCGGTGACGATCACGAGCAGCAGCGAGTCGGCCAGGGCGAAGCTCACCAGGCCGGCGCCCAGCAGCCACCACACCCGCCCCGGGCGCCAGCCCAGCAGCCCGAACACGGTGACGACGAGCAGGATCAGCAGCAGGTCCGCCAGCGGGTAGATGACGTTGACGGTCATCGTCCACGCGCTGTGCTCGGGGTTGGCCCGCGCCATCGCCACCCCGATGCCGCTGGTCAGCGCGGCCACGCCGAGCAGCCCGACGAACGCGTCCAGCCAGACACTGCGGTGCAGCCGGACCAGCCGCCGGCGCAGCAGCAGGATCACGGCGACGTAGCAGGCCGGGTAGAACAGCAGCCAGGCGAGATCCGCCAGCGAGGGCTGGATGTCGTCGCCCCGCCCGTCCACGGCGACGTTGTGGTAGATCGTCCCGCAGCCGTAGCTGATGAGCCCGGCGCCGAGCAGTGCCCAGGGGGTGCGCTCGCCGCGGACGAGGACGGCCCGGGACACGCAGATCAGGCCGGAGCCGATGGCGACGCCATAGCTCAGCGACCGGGCCTCGTGGCCGAAGCGTGGCATGTCCACGAACGAGGCGACGGACAGGGCGAGCGTGGCGAGGATGAGCAGTAGCTGGGCGAACCGGATCAGGCGGAACCTGCGTGGGGGAGGTGGCGATGTGGTCAACCGGTCATCCCCCCGCCGGATGCTGCGTGCGGGCCCGCGAGCCGGGCCCCCGGTTGCGGCCCGGCGCGGTCGGCGTGCGTGAGCCGGTCGACCGTCCGCCGCGGCGAGCCGTCCGGCGAGCCGACCGCCGGGCGCGGACCGGGCCGCGTGGCCGCCCCCGCCGCCCCGGGCTGCGCCCCGGACTCCGATCGATGGTCACGGTATGTGACCATCTGTGGGGTGGGCGGAGGGATGCCACCACCTTCGCNCAAAAGGGTACGGACACCCCGGAGGCCCCGCCACCCGGGCACCAGACGGCCGTCCTGGCGGCTACCGGACGGAACATGCCTGGATTGTCGTACATCCGGGTTTCCTGGCATTACGGGTGGAAGTCCGTCGCGAGATGCCTGTTGTGATGTTGGGTCTGGTGGGCGTGTACGGCGGGGATACCGTTCTACGAGCGACTCTCCGTGTACGGATGGGAGGTCTATCGTCACCGACGACTTCACCTCGCCACAGGGCCGGGGTCCTCGTCAAGATCGTCAACACGCTCGACGCCCTCTCCGGCGGTCGGGCCTGGCTCGGCATCGGGGCGGCCTGGTCCGAGGCGGAGACAGCGGGCCGCGGCCCGCGGCCCGCCGTTCCCGCCACTGGCCGAACGCTTCGAACGCCTCGCGGAGACCCTCGAGATCTGCCTGCGGAGGTGGAGCGACGACGAAAGCCCCTATTCCGGCCGGCACCATCGGTCGGTACTATCGGCTGGCCCGGCCGCTCAACTCGCCGCAGGTGCTGACCCGGCCGCATCCGCCCATCCTGATCGGCGGCGGCGGCGAACGGAAGACGCTGCGGCTGGTGGCCCGTTACGCCCAGGCTGGCAATCTCTTTCCCGGCCCGGAGCTGCCGCGAAAGCTCGACATCCTGCGGACGCACTGCGAGGCCGAGGGTCGGGATTACCGCGAAATCCGGAAGACCACGACCTGTTCCTTCGACGTCGGACCGAACGGGGAGCGGGTCGAAAGGATTCTCGACGACCTGGGCCGGCCGGCCGAACTCGGCGTGCAGGCGGTCACCGGCGGTGTGCGGGACGGGTGCCGGCGGCGAGCGGCCGGCTCCGGGTGGGCCGGNGTGGCCCGTGGACGCCCACCCGGAACCGGCCTGGGTGCCGGTCTTCGAGGGGGCAACTCGTTGCCGACCGGCACCCGGAGTGCGGCCCCACGGCCGGGGACCTCCCGTCCATCCGGCCGCGGCCGCGTGACCACGAGTTCACCGCACCCCGGGCGGCCTGACCAGAGCATCGGGGAGGCAATCGACCGGACAGGCCCACGACCGGACAGGCCCACGACCGGACAGGCCCACGACCGGACAGGCCCACGACCGGACAGGCCCACGACCGGACAGGAAAGGGACATCGAGGATGCACCGGTTCCTGTTCCGGTAATTCTGCCCGTTCGTCTCATCCCACTGACTATCCTGATCTCGGGGTGCGGCGGTGGCGAGAGAACGGAGTCGATGTGTCGGTCGATAGGCATCCGGGATGGATGCCGAACATTCTCCGACGCTTTCGTGAGGCGCACGGCCTGACCCAGGACGGTCTCGCCGGGCGGCTGCGCGGGCTGCCGGAAAAAAGCGGATTCACCCCGCCGGCGGCGACCGCGGAAATGATTCGCCGCCACGAACTCGGCAAGGTTTTTCCCGGGGTCGCCTATCGGCGCTCCTACTGCCAGTTGTTCGGCGTCACGGAGCCCGAGCTGGGGTTCCGGCTACCGCTGCCGGGGGAGTCCGTCGCCGGTGGGCACACCGGCGGGTCCGGGCCGCGGGCGGTGGCCGCGGACGCGGAGATGGACGCGGAGATGGACGCGGCCTGGTCGGGGCTCGTGGGCCTGGCGGGCCGCCGCTCGCAGCCGCCCGGGTCGGCTCGGCCCGGGTCAGGTCCTGGGTCAGGTCCCGGTCCAGGTCCCGGATCAGGCCGGGCGGCATCGGCTGGTTCGGTACCGCCGGGATCGACTGGCGGCGGGCCGTCAGGGTCGGCGGGTCTCCCCGGGGCGTGGACGCGGCGCAGCAGTGAGCTGCTGGCCGCCTACCTGGCCGCCGCAGTGCAGGGTGCGGGGTCCGCGCGACCGTGGCCCGCGGCCTCGGGCGCCGCGGCGGGCACACCGTCGCCGGCGGCGGGAGGTCGGGTCACGGTGCCCGGCGCGCCGATCGTGGTGCCGGCGGCCCGCAGCGCCGGGCCGGCGCGAGCACGCCCGGTCCCCGCGCCCGCCGCCGCCGCAGCGACCCAGCCGGCGCAGGCCGACGAGTGGGACTCCGTTCGCCTCGCCCACGAGTGGCTGCTGCTGGAACCGCCCCAGGTCGTGGAGCTCGCCGCCGGGCGGCATGTCGGCGCGGCCCTGGCGGAGAAGGTGGAGGGACGGGTCGGGCAGTTCCGCCGGCTGGACGATTACGTCGGTGGGCGCGACCTCGTCGGTCTGGTCGAACGGGAACTCCTCGGCACCGTGACGATGCTGCGCGAGGCGATCTACGACGCTGCGGTCGGTCGCCGGCTGCTGTCGTCGGTGGCCCAGCTCTGCCAGCTCGCCGGGTGGATCGCCGCCGACGCCGGGCGGCACGGGGCGGCGGGGCGCTTCCTCACCGGCGGGATCCGGGCCGCGCACGCCGGCGGGGACACCGCGCTGGCCGCGAACCTGATCTCCACCCAGGCCTACCAGACGGTCAACCACGCCGATCCCCGGCAGGGGGTGCTGCTCGCGCAGACCGCCTGTGCCGGGGTCGGGCGCTCGGCATCGGCGACCACCCGGGCGTTGCTCGCCGACAGGCTTGCCTGGGCGCACGCCCGGGCCGGGGAACGGCGGGCCTGCGAGCAGACGCTCGCCGTCGTGGAGCGGCTCTACGACCGCACCGATCCGGCCGCGGACCCCGAATGGGTCTACTGGCTGGACGCCCGCGAGATCGACGTGATGGCCGGCAGGTGCTGGACCGAGCTGCGCCGCCCCGATCGGGCCGAGGATCGGCTGCGGCACGGCCTGACCGGCTACGACCCGTTGCGCGCCCGCGAGATCTCGCTGTACGAGACGTGGTTCGCCGAGGTCCACCTGCAACAGGGCGACGTCGAGCGGGCCTGCGAGCGGGCCCTGCGCGCCGCCCGGCTCGACGCCCGGGTGAACTCCGCGCGCACCGCCGAGCGGTTGCGCATGCTGGCCCGCCGGCTCGGCGGGTACCGCTCCGTGCGGGCGGTCCGTGAGTTCGGCGAGGTCTACCGGACGCTGCGGGAGACGGTGCCCGGCGGTGGCGGTGGCGGTGGTGGTCGGCCGCGCCCGGAACCGGGGGCGGCCAACCGACCCGTGCCGCCCGCCACGGCCCGCGCTGATGCCCGGCGACCGGCTTACGGCGGCTAGCGGAGCAACGCGAGGTAGTCCGTGCCGGCGTGTACCGCCGAGCCGATCATGATGGCCGCGAGCGCGCTGGTCGCCAGCAGGACCGTCGCGGGCACCCGGGTGGCGCCGGATGATCCGTCGAGCAGCGCCGTCATCCGTTCGGCGACGCCGCTGTGGTCGAAGCCGCAGGTGGTGGGCGTCGACCGGGGTTCTCCCGCGGCGCCCGGTCCGTGGCGCTGGGCCTCGCGCAGCGTCGCCAGCGAGACCTTCCCGAGCGCCCGGGCGAGGACGCGACGCTGCCCCGTCGCGCGGGCCGCGTGCTCGTCGGCCCACCGCTCGCAGGCATTCTCGACGAGACCGGGCAGGCGTCTGAGCAGCGGATCCACCGCCGCGCAACAGGCGACGATCATCCGTAGCCAGTGATGTCCCCCGGCGAGATGGGCATGCTCGTGGGCCAGGACGGCGTCCTGCTCGGCGCTGTCCAGGCAGTCGATCATGCCTGCGGTGATGACGACCCGCCCCCCGGTGACGCCACCGATCGCGCAGGCGTCGGGCTGGCCTAGCGGGACGACGTGGACCCGCCCGGGCGGTAGCCGGCGGACCAGCCGCTCCGCCCTGATCAGATCCCGGCCGATGCGCGTGGCCGCGGCCAGCAACATGCCGGCAGTGGCTCCGACGGCCAGAACGGCCGCCGCGCCCGCCGAGGACGGCGGGAGCTCGGCTGGCGGTGCGCCGACGGTCGCACCGAGCCGATGCGCGAGCGCCGGCATCCGATCGACGAAGCTCACCGCCAGCAACGTCAGGGACCACACCCAGCCGGCCGCCGCGATCACCGCACCGGCGGTCAGCGCCGCCGGCTTCACCCGGTAGGGCAGCCGGCGGGCGAGCGCCGGTGCGCACATCGCGACCACGATGTTGACGACCAGGGGAACCCAGACCATGTACCTCACCGGTACCACCGGTCGCCCAGCGGCCCGTCCTGTCGCGCGGACGGCCGGCTGGCACGCGCCGACCCGCAGGAGGCCGGGCTCNTGGCCGTGAGCCCGGCAGCTCGCCCGCGACGGGTACCGAGCCGCCGCCCGTCGAAGGCTCGTCGTCCTCGGCGGCGGCAAGCAACGCGAGGAGGGTGGCCTCGTCGTCGGCCGTGAGCCCGGCGACGANGTGGCTGAGGACCTCGGCCNGGCCCCGGCCGTCCCCGAGCAGCCCGCGCATGCGGTCAGCGAGCTGCCGGGCCGCGGCCGCCGTGGGGGTGTAGGCGTGACCACGGCCGGCGACTGTCCGTTCCAGCATGCCCTTGCCGTGCAGCCGGGCGAGCGTCGTCGCGACGCTCGTGTAGGCGAGCTCGTGACCGTCCCGGATCAGGGCCTCCTGGGTCTGGCTCGGGGTGAGCGGCCCGTCGGCCTCCCACAGCACGGCGAGGACGGCGGACTCCAGCTCCCCGGCCACCCGCCGCCCAGGCCCCTTGCCACNCATGGCTGAAGTCTAACCGCGTCTTACGACACCGGTAGTATTACTATCCCTGTAGTACTACAGAGATAGATGATGATGCGTCGCCCCCGCGCGGCGCCGCCCCGGATGGGAGTCACGGTGGGACCAACGCAGATCAATGGCCTGCCAGCGCATGCGCTGCTCGTACACGTCGTCGTCGTGCTCGTGCCGCTCGCCGCGCTGCTGGTCGTGCTGTCGGCCGTCTGGCCCGCCGCCCGGCGCCGGCTCGGCGTGCTCACGCCGTCGGTCGCCCTGGTCGCGTTGGTGAGCGTGCCGCTGACGACCCACGCCGGGGAATGGCTCGAGGCGCGGGTCCCATCGGACCCGTTGGTCCGCCGGCACACCGAGCTCGGCGACGGACTGCTGCCCTGGGCGATCGGGCTGTTCGTCCTGGCGGCGGCGGTCTGGTGGTGGGGCCGGCGGGCCGAGGTCGGTGGGTCCACCGACGGCGGGTCCGGCGGCGGCGGGACGCACGCCGCCGCGCGCCCCAGCGGGCTGGTGGTGGTGATCGCGCTCGCGGTTCTGAGCGTGGTGGTCGCCGTCGGCTCGGTGGTGCAGATCTACCGGATCGGTGACAGCGGGGCGAAGGCCGTCTGGCACGACAGCTTCAATCCGAACCCTGGACCGGGCGAACACGGCTGAACGTCCTGGGCGGAGGCGCCGAGGCCGGCGGGTGCCTCGGCGCCCGCCAGGGNGCGCACGACCCCGCCGCGGGGCCGCGTCGAGTAGGTCAGCAGCGCTACCCTCGCCGGATCTCCCTGCCGGCGTGGTTGATGCTGTCGTGGTCGGTGCTGTCGTGGTCGGTGCTGTCGTGGTGGGTGCTGTCGTGGTGGGTGCTGTCGTGGTGGGTGCCGTCGGGGTGGGTGCTGTCGCGGCCGGGGGCCGGGTGGGCTTCGGCGCGGGCGGCCTGTTCGACCTCGAGCAGGGACTCGGCGTGCCGCTCCGCCTCGAAGGCCTTCACCCCGCCGCGGACCCCGAACAGCCGCTTGCTGGCGACCAGATAGGCCACCGCACCGAGGTTGAGGACGAGGGCGCCGATCCGCAGCACCGTGATGCGCTCGGTGAGCTCGTAGATCTCCAGCGGCAGGAACGCCGAGGTCGCCACGACCGCGAAGTACTCGCCCCAGCGCTTGAGCAGCCACAGCCCGACCGCCTCGACGATCTGTACCGCCGCGTAGCCGAACAGCAGCACCGCCACCAGCAGCAGCGTCTTCGGCCGGGTGTAGAGCAGGTGGTGCAGGTGCTCGATCGTCGGGGAGTGGTTCAGGTCGAGATGCAGGACGTCGGCGAGCGGCCGCGCCGCGGGCACCGCCCGGTCGAACAGCCGCTGCACGGCCTCCTCGGACTGGCGAAAGCGCAGGATGGCGTAGCCGACGAGAACCATCAGCAGCGCCCGCACCAGGCGCTCCGCGGCCAGCAGTCGCAGCACCGTGGCGTCCCGCAGGGCCCGCCCGCGCAGCAGCACCGGCGCGTCCTGCGCCGGCCCGCCGAGCACCGGCTCACCGACGACGAAGTCCCCGCAGCGCAGGCATCGCCAGCTCACCCCGACGGCGGTCCGGGCGGTCAGCCGCGCGGCCAGCTCGGGTTCGTCAGGCCGAAAGGTGACGTGGCCCTTGCGCGCGCAGGCCCGCAGCTCCCAGTCCACCCGCATCCCTGCCCGCTCCTTCATCACCGCGTTCACCCACGCGAACCGGCGCCCGCCTGTCCGCGCCTGCCGGACGTGGGCCGGTCAGCACGTCGCCGCAGTCTCGCATCGGACTCGCGCCGTGGACCCGGCACTGACACAATTCCGACATCCGGCCGCAGACCCGGCTTCGGTGACTCGCGGCGGAGTCCGTCACCCGAAGAGGCGTCTCAGCTCGATGGTCAACTCCTTCTCCAGCTCCATGATCGAGCCGTAGAAGAGGCAACGATGACCCTGGACGTCGAACTCGATTGGGGTACTGCGATTGCAGAGCAGTATGCACGGAACATCCCGCCCCCAGACGTAGCNGACTTCTAGGTAGACGTTCGGGTTTGCGTCACTGAGGTCTGCGACCACGAGTCTGGCCGTGCGTATTTTCTCCTTCATGTACTCCAGGACGTCGCCGGTGAACGAAAGTCCGTCCATCCGCTCGCAGAGCAGGCCAACCGAGCGTATGGAAGGCGCGATTCCATAGTTGAGTATGTCGCCGAAGNGCTCGGTGTAGGGCATGGCGACGAAGGCGTGCGACCGTTTCGCCGAGTCGTAGCCGACGCGATCGACTCTTCTCGGCGTCTGCGACCTCTCCTCGAGGAGGGTGCCGCTGATGAGGGACTTCAGGCACCGTCGCATTCTCCGTGCTCAACCCTCGTCTCTCTCGATGAAGGTGATCGCGCGGAGATCGGACGGGTGACGCCCCGTGTCGATTGCCTCGATGACTCCGGCGACCTCGGACTCGAAGGCTTCGACCTCGTCGAGGCCGAAGCCGACACCGTGCAGAGTCAGGCAGATCTCTCGCACCGCAGGAGTCAGCTTGGCCGCAGCAGTGAGTACGGACTGCGAGAAGCGGCGGATCTCTTCGTAGCCAAGCCTCGGCGAGGACTNGGCGCCGACGAACAGAAGGTTCTTGGCGCCGACCCCGATCGGGCGTCGAACCACCAGTTCCTCGCCGATCTGTGGAAGGGCGAGGGAATCTATGCGCGCGGCCGTGGCCACGGCCAGGTCGACACCGTACAACTTCTGTGCGTGCTTCAGAGCAAGCAGATCGGAGTGGTATTCCAGTGCGTCGCCGTGGAGCACACTCAGCTCGACCTGTGCGTATCTTATCCCAACCGCCCCATAGCCTGTAGGTACCCGCGATCACAGGAGCTGTCCGGTGGGGTCGGGGCGAGGTGTGCATGCGCCGGTAAACCGGATATCTCCGGTTACCGTGGGCACTATCCGGTGGTGCTGCTGATCGGGGGATCATGGTGGACGGGCCGTGGGTGGGGTTGGCGGACGCGATCGGCGCGGTGCGGGCGGAGTTGATCGCGGCGATGGTCGCGGGAGCGGATGCTCCCATCCGGTTCTCGGTGGAACCGGTGGAGCTGGAACTGGGCATCGAGGTCCGGACCGGCGGCAAGGCGGACGGGGGTGTGCGGATCGGGGTGGTGTCGATCGGCGCATCCGGGGAGAAGTCCTCGACCTCCACGCATCGGCTCACCGTCCGCCTGCAGCCGGTGGATCCGGCGACGGGCCGGTCTCCGCTGATCGCCGACGACGAATAACCCGACCACTCGCATGGGAACGGACGCTGGCACGGCGGGTCCGGTGCCACCGGGGCAGGTCGTGGAGATCCGCACGGTGCGGGCCGACGGGCGCACGCGGGTGGGGTCGTCTGGCCTGACCGCTGGGACGGAGCCGACGGCACCAGACCCGACGCGGCACTGATCCGCATCGACGATCCGGCCTGGGCACCCCCGCGGGTGGACCGGCTGCGCTGGGGCGCGCTCACCGGCCGTGCCGGTGGCATCGCCGGTGAGGCGGTCGGCTTCCCCCGGGTGCTGCGCGGCGACGACGGAGCCCGGGAGACCAACCACCTCGCCGGGCAGGTGAACCCCCTGGGCGGGCTGGTCACCGACCGCCACGACATCAACATCGAGGATCATCCGCCGTTGGCCCCGGCCGGGGATGCGGAGCCGTTGCCCTGGTCGGGGATGTCCGGGGCGGTGCTGTTCGCCTGCGCCGACCCCACCGGCCCCGGGCCGGTGTGGCTGGCCACCGCCGTGATCGTGGTCGACACCCCCGGGTTCGGGGAGGGCCGGCTGACCNCGGTGCCGGTGCGGCGGCTGTTGGACGATCCCACCTTCCGGAATCTGATCGCGGACGACGGCGGGCCGGTGGGCTGGGAGTCCGTCGAACTCGCCGGCCTCCTCACCCCACCCACGGTCACGGTGCCCCGCACGCCGGCGCAGTTGCTCCGCGCGGACGCGGAGATCGTCGACCTGCACGGCCGGGAATCCCTGCTCGCCGAGTTCACCGACTGGTGCGCGGGCGAGGCGGACAGCGCGGTGCGGCTCCTCGTCGGCCCGGGTGGGCAGGGCAAGACCCGTTTCGCCCGCGCCCTGACCGCCCGTCTGCGCGAGGCGGGCTGGCTCGCGGGTCTCGTCGACCCGGAGGGGGCACACCTTGCTGGACGGCTCGCCGGGTCAACACGGCCGGTGCTGCTGGTCGTGGACTACGCCGAAACCCACGCCAGCCTCACCAACACCCTCCTCAAGACCCTGGGTACCCGCACCAGCCGCACCCCGGTACGGCTGCTGCTGGTCGCCCGCGGCGGCGGGGACTGGTGGGACGACCTCACCCNCCAGCACGACCTCGCCGAGAACGGCCAGACCATCTCCCTGCCACCGGTGGAAGCCACCGGCGCCACCGGTGGAAGCCACCGGCCCCGACCGGACCACCCTGTTCACCGACGCGGCCGGGAGGTTCGCCCGCCGGCTCGGCGACCTCGATCCCGCAGTCGACTGGGCCGGCCGGGCACACCACGTCCAAGCAGGCAGACCGGACAGTTCTGGGCCGGGATCAGCCCGGACCGGCTCGCCGAACACTTCCTCGCCCGCCACCTCACCGGCCCCACCGGCAACCCCGACCTCGCCGAACAGGCCCTGACCGGCGCATCGGCAGGCCAGACCTACCAGGCGTTGACCGTGCTGAACCGGGCCGCACCCGCACACCCCGACCTCGATCCGCATGCCGAAGCACAGACCATCGAAAACGAACGAGCCGCCCTCTAACCCCAGGCGATAACCGAACAGACACCAGGTCCCCACACGCCACCAAGATCAACCCAGCCCAGATGGAACACCACGCAGATTGTCATGTGATGAGAGACACTCGACGGGCCTCACCGTCCCCGCCAATCACCGCGGACCCACCCGAAGTCGCCCGAAGGGCGACGAGCAAAAACGGCCGCATTGTGGGGGGGTTCGGGGGGGGGCTCGGCCCCCCGGCAAACATCACGGGCAAAGCCAAAGGCGCCCCAAGGGCGACAAGCATAGAAGGCCGCGCGTGCCCCCGGCAGGATTCGAACCTGCGCACCCGCCTCCGGAGGGCGGTGCTCTATCCCCTGAGCTACGGGGGCTCTGGGGCAACGCGGCATACGTTACCAGGCGGGAACACCGGATCGCGCACCCGGGTCGGCCGTAAGCTTCCGGTGTGTACCAAGCCGCCCCCCGGGTCCTCGTCGTCGACGACGACGCGGTGATCCGTCAGCTCGTGGTCGTCAACCTTGAGCTGGAAGGCTTCGAGGTCCATACCGCCGTCGACGGTGTCGACGCGCTGGAGATGGTGNGGGCCGTCGACCCGCAGGTGATCACGCTCGACATCATGATGCCGCGGATGAACGGCTGGGACGTGGCCGCTCACCTGCGGGAGGACCCGTCGACCGCCGACATCAAGCTGATCATGCTCACCGCGCGGGCGCAGGAGGCCGACGTCAAGCGCGGGGCTCGCATCGGCGTCGACTACTACCTGACGAAGCCGTTCGACCCCGACGAGCTGATCACCGTCGTCCAGAAGCTCGCCGCCGGCCAGCCGGCCTAGCCAGGTCCAGCCGGCGGATCACCGGGTTCGCGCCGTTCGGCTCGCCGGTTCGCCGCGTGGCGGCCTGGACGGTCGGATCGGCGGGCGGACGTGGGATGGCGTCGCGCCGATAGCATCGCGACATGACCCCCGCCGATCTCGCCGACGCCATCGTCGCGGCCATTGGTCGCGCGGTCGCCGACGGCGACCTGGACGTGACTGTGCCGACCACCGTCACGGTGGAGCGACCGAAGACCGCCGGGCACGGCGACTACGCCTCCCCGGTGGCGCTGCAGCTCGCGAAGGCGGCCCGGCGCAAGCCGCGCGAGGTCGCCGAGGTGCTGGCCGGTCGGCTGGTCACGCAGCGCGGGATTGCGAGCGTCGACATCGCCGGGCCGGGATTCCTGAACTTCACCCTGGCCGGGGACGCTCTCGGCGAGATCGCCCGCACGGTGGTGCGGGCCGGTGAGAGCTACGGCCAGGCGGCGAAGCCGCGCGACGTGCGGGTCAACCTGGAGTTCGTCAGCGCCANTCCGACCGGGCCGGTGACGCTCGCCTCGGCCCGGTGGGCTGCCGTCGGCGACGCGCTGGGCCGCATCCTGACCGCGGCCGGGTACTCGGTGGGCACCGAGTACTACGTCAACGACGCCGGCGTGCAGATCGAGCGGTTCGGCGCGTCGGTGCTGGCCGCGGCCGCCGGCCGGGAGATCCCGGCGGAGGGCTACCACGGGGCGTACGTCGCGGAGATCGCCGCGGCGGTGCTGGCGGCCCGGCCGGAGCTGCTCGACCTGCCCGACGACGAGGCGCTCGCGGTGACCACCGAAGAGGGCCTGGCCCTGATGCTCACCGAGATCCGCTCGACGCTGGAGGGCTTCGGCGTCCACTTCGACCGGTGGGCCTCCGAGCGGGCGCTGCACACCGCCGGCGCGCTGACGAAGGCGATCGACGACCTGCGCGCGCAGGGCCACGTCTACGACGCCGACGGCGCGGTGTGGCTGCGCACCACCGACTTCGGTGACGACAAGGACCGCCCGCTGGTCAAGAGCGACGGCCAGCCGACGTACTTCTGCGCCGACGCCGCCTACTACCGCGACAAGCGGGGCCGCGGCTTCGACCAGCTCATCTACCTGCTCGGGGCGGACCACCACGGTTACGTCGCCCGGCTGAAGGCGATCTCCGCCTGCTTCGGCGACGACCCGGCGACCAACCTGGACGTCATCATCGGGCAGTTGGTGACGCTGTCGCGCGGCGGTGCCCCGGTGAAGATGTCGAAGCGGGCCGGGACCTTCCTGACCCTGCACGACCTCGTCGACGCCGTCGGGGTCGACGCGGCCCGCTACTCGCTGGTCCGGTCCTCGCTCGACTCGTCCCTCGACCTCGACCTCGACCTGGTGACCCGCCAGACCAGCGACAATCCGGTGTTCTACGTCCAGTACGCGCATGCCCGGATCAGTTCGCTGCTGCGCAACGCCGAGGCGCTGGGCCTGCCGACCGCGCCCGAGACGGCGGACGTCGCGCTGCTGACCCATCCGCGCGAGGTCGACCTGCTGCGGGGGCTCGGCGAGTTCCCGCGGGTGATCGAGGCGGCGGCCAGCCTGCGTGGCCCCCATCGGGTCGCCCGCTACCTGGAGGAACTCGCTGGGGTCTACCACCGGTTCTACGACGCCTGCCGGGTACTCCCGCAGGGGGATGAGGAGGCGGGTCCGCTCACCGGGGCCCGGCTGCTGCTGGTCGCCGCGACCCGGGTGGTGCTCGCGAACGGCCTTGGCCTGCTCGGCGTCAGCGCACCCGAGCGGATGTGACCGGATGGCGGACAGTGGCCGCGACGTTGGGGCAGGCCGCGGCGTTGAGACAGGCCGCGGCGTTGGGACAGTCCGCAGCATGGAGACAGGCAGAGGCGACATGAGCGAGACCGACAACCCGGCGGCGGCGGCCCCGGAGGTGGGAGCCGCGGCGGTGGCGGCCCCGGTGGTGGCACTGGAGGAGAACCTCTGGCCGGCGACGGCCCGGCTCGACCCCGACGGCGTGCTGCGGATCGGCGGCGTCCGGGTGGACGAGCTGGCCGCCGAGTTCGGTACCCCGGCGTTCGTCCTGGACGAGGCCGACTTCCGGGCCCGGTGCGCCGCCTGGCGGCGCGCGTTCTCCGACTGCGACGTCTACTACGCCGGTAAGGCGTTCCTGTGCCGCGCGGTCGCCCGTTGGGTGGCCGAAGAGGGGCTGAACCTCGACGTCTGCACCGGCGGCGAGCTCGCCGTGGCCCGCTCGGTCGGCTTCCCGGNGGCGCGGCTGCTGTTCCACGGCAACAACAAGTCGGTCGCCGAGCTGCGCGCGGCGGTGGCCTACGGCGTCGGGCGGATCGTCGTCGACTCCTTCGCCGAGATCGACCGCCTGGCCGCCGTCGCCGCCGAGGCCGGGGTGCGCCAGCGGGTCCTCGTGCGGGTCACGCCGGGGGTGGAGGCGCACACCCATCACTACGTCTCCACCGGCCAGGAGGACCAGAAGTTCGGCTTCTCGCTGGCCGACGGTGCGGCGGCCGAGGCGGTGGAGCGGGTGCTCGCCGCCGGCTCGCTGCACCTCGTCGGCCTGCACGCGCACATCGGCTCGCAGATCTTCGACACGGCCGGGTTCGGCCTGGCAGCGCATCGCATGGTCGGCCTGCTGGCGCGCATCCGCGACACCCACGACCTCGAACTGCCCGAGCTCGACCTCGGCGGCGGGCTCGGCATCGCCTACACCAGCGAGGACGCCCCGCTGGAGGTGGCCGACGTCGCCGAGCGGCTGACCGCCGTCGTGGGCAAGGAGTGCGCGGCCGCGGGGCTCGCCGTCCCGCGCCTCGGCGTCGAGCCGGGCCGGGCCGTCGTCGGCCCGACGACGGTGACCCTCTACGAGGTCGGCACGGTCAAGGAACTGCCCGGGCTGCGCACCTTCGTCAGCGTCGACGGCGGGATGAGCGACAACATCCGCACNGCGCTCTACGACGCCCGGTACACCGCCCGGCTGGTCTCCCGGGCGGGCTCGGCCGCGGCCCACGTGGTCACGCTGGTCGGCCGGCACTGCGAGTCCGGCGACGTCGTCGCCCACGACGTGCCGCTGCCCGACGACGTGCGCCCCGGCGACCTCGTCGCGGTGCCGGCCAGCGGGGCTTACCACCGGTCCATGGCCAGCAACTACAACCATGTCACCCGCCCGCCGGTCGTCGCGGTGCGCGACGGCGTCGCCCGGCTGATCGTCCGGCGGGAGACCGAGGAGGACCTGCTGCGCCTCGACATCGACCCGGCGGACCAGGCGGGCCCGGCGGGGCAGGCAGGCCAGGCAGGCCCGGCGGGGCAGGCGGGGCAGACCGCCGCGGCGGTGACACCGTGAGGATCGCGCTGCTCGGCTGCGGCGTCGTCGGCAGCGAGATCGTCCGGCTGCTGCGGGCCAACGCCGACGACCTCGCCGCCCGGGTCGGCGAGCCGCTCGACCTCGTCGGGATCGGGGTGCGCCGCCCGGAGCGGGTCCGTGACCTCGACATCGACGCGAACCTGTTCACCGCGGACGCCGCCGGACTCGTCGCCCGCGACGATGTCGATCTCGTCATCGAGGTCGTCGGGGGGATCGAGCCGGCCCGAGACTGGCTGCTGGCCGCCCTGCGGGCCGGCAAACCGGTGGTCACCGCGAACAAGGCGCTCCTGGCCTCCGAGGGCGCCGCGCTGCACGACGCGGCGGCCGCCGCCGGCACCGACCTGTACTACGAGGCCGCGGTCGGCGGGGCGATCCCGCTGATCCGCCCGCTGCGCGAAAGCCTGGCCGGCGACCGTGTCCGGCGGGTGCTCGGCATCGTCAACGGCACGACGAACTTCGTGCTGACCCGGATGGACGAGACCGGCGCGTCCTTCGCCGAGGCGCTGGCCGAGGCCGGCGCGCTCGGCTATGCCGAGGCCGACCCGTCCGCCGACATCGACGGCTACGACGCCGCCGCGAAGGCGGCGATCATGGCCCAGCTCGCCTTCCACTCGCCGGTCACCATCGACGACGTCTACCGGGTCGGCATCGGCGACGTCACCGCCGCCGACATCGCGAGCGCGCGGGAGATGGGCTGCACCGTCAAGGCCCTGGCGGTCGCCGAACGCTCCGTCGAGACCGACGGGATCAGCGTCCGGGTCCATCCCGCGATGATCCCGCGCAGCCACCCGCTGGCCGGGGTGCGGGAGGCGTTCAACGCCGTGTTCGTCGAGGCGGAGGCCGCCGGGCAGTTGATGTTCTACGGCCAGGGGGCGGGCGGGGCGCCGACCGCGTCGGCGGTGCTCGGCGATGTGGTCGCTGTGGCGCGCAACCGCATCGCGGGCCGGCGCGGACCCGGCGAGTCGTCCTACGCGGCGCTACCCGTCCTGCCGATGGGCCGTACCGTGACGAGGTATCACGTGAATCTCGATGTCACCGACAAGACCGGCGTGCTCGCGACGGTCGCCGGTGCCTTCGCGCGTCACGATGTGTCCATCAGGAGCGTCCGCCAGGACGGCCGCGGCGACGACGCGAGCCTCGTTCTCGTGACGCATGCCGCGCCCGACGCGGCGCTGTCGGCCACCGTCGAGGAGCTACGCGGCCTCGCCGGGGTGCGGGCGGTGTCCGGCGTGATGCGGGTCGAGGGAGGTGAGCCGTGACCACGACGTCCACAGCTCGTGCGGAGTCCAGCGCTGCCGAGTCCAGCGCTCGTGCGCAGTCCGCGTCGTTCCCGGGCGGGCCGGCGCAGCCGGCGGCGTCCACCCAGCCCGACCGGTCGCACCGGCCGTGGCGGGGGATCATCGAGGAGTACCGCGACCGGCTGCCGGTCGACGACGACACGCCGGTGATCACCCTGCGGGAAGGCGCCACGCCGCTGCTGTACGCGGAGCACCTGTCCGAGCTCACCGGGTGTGAGGTTCATCTCAAGGTCGAGGGTGCGAACCCGACGGGTTCGTTCAAGGACCGCGGGATGACGATGGCCATCAGCCGGGCCGTCGGCGCGGGTTCCCAGGCGGTCATCTGCGCCTCGACGGGCAACACCTCGGCCTCGGCGGCCGCCTATGCCGCCCGCGCCGGCATCACCTGCGCGGTCCTCGTCCCCAGCGGGAAGATCGCGCTGGGCAAGCTCGCCCAGGCGCTCGTGCACGGCGCCCGGCTGCTTCAGCTCGACGGCTCCTTCGACGACTGCCTGCGGGTCGCCCGCGAACTCGCCGACACCTCACCGGTCACCCTGGTCAACTCGGTGAACCCGTACCGCCTGGAAGGCCAGAAGACGGCGTCGTTCGAGATCGTCGAGGCGCTCGGGCGGGCCCCTGACGTGCACTGCCTGCCGGTCGGCAACGCCGGCAACATCACCGCCTACTGGCGGGGGTACCTGGAGGAGGACGCCCGCTTCGGCGCCGGCCGGCCGCGGATGTGCGGTTTCCAGGCGGCGGGCGCGGCCCCGATCGTGCGCGGCGAGATCGTCACCTCCCCGCAGACGATCGCCACCGCGATCCGCATCGGCAACCCGGCCTCCTGGCACTTCGCCGTCGACGCGCGGGACTCCTCCGGCGGCCTCATCGACGCCGTCAACGACCGGCAGATCCTCGCCGCCTACCGGCTGCTCGCCCGCCGGGAGGGCGTCTTCGTCGAGCCGTCCAGCGCGGCGAGTGTCGCCGGGCTGCTGATGGCCCGCGAGGACNGCCGCATCGAGGCGGGCCAGCGCGTCGTGTGCACCGTGACCGGCAACGGCCTGAAGGACCCCGACTGGGCGATCAGCGGGGCGGCCCGACCGGAGACGATCCGGCCGACCGTCGNGGGCGCCGCCGAGGCGCTCGGGCTGCAGACTTCGTGACCGCCCTGTCCGGCGCGGTCCCGGGGGCCGAAGCGGTCCCCGGCCAGGCTGTCCGCGACATCTTCAGCGCGGGTGACCGCCGCGATGGCGCCGGCGAGGCTGTCCGCGATGGCGCCGGCGCGGGTGACCGTGACGCGCGGGGAGAGTACGGGAGCTCGCCGGCGGTCGGCGCCGGTGGGACGGCCGCCGCCGGCGCCGCCCGACGGGTCCGGGTGCGGGTTCCCGCCACGAGCGCGAACCTCGGCCCGGGTTTCGACGCCTTCGGACTCGCCCTCGGGCTGTACGACGAGGTCGACGTGGAGGTGACCGCGTCCGGCCTGACGGTCGACGTGGTCGGCCCGGACGAGGTCGCCCAGGACGAGACGCACCTGGTGGTCAGGGCGATCCGGGCGACGTTCGACCTGCTCGGCCGGCCGCAGCCGGGGCTCGCTCTGCGCTGCGTGAACCGGATCCCGCACGGCCGCGGGCTCGGCTCGTCCGCGGCCGCGATCGTGGCGGGGATCGTGGCGGCGGNGGCGCTCACCCGGGCCGATCTCGGTCCGGAGTTCGAGGCCGGCGCCGCGGCGAACCAGGGCGCCCCCGGCGTAGCCCGTCCCGGCGTCCCTTCCGACGTGACCGCGGCCGCGATCGCGGCTGGTCCCGGGTCCTCGGCGCCGGCCGAAGCCGCGTGGATGCTGCGCCTCGCGCATGACATCGAGGGCCATCCGGACAATGTGGCCGCCGCGCTGTCGGGTGGTTTCACCGTCGCCTGGCAGGACGTCGAGGGGGCCCGCTGCCTGCGCGTCGACCCCTTCGCCGAGCTGCGGCCGGTGGTCTTCGTGCCGACGGTGCGCCAGTCCACCGAGGCGTCGCGGGGCGCGCTGCCGGCGCTCGTCGGGCTGCCCGACGCCGCCCGGACCCTCGGCCGGGCCGCGTTGCTGGCGCTGACGATGTCCGCCGCCGAGCCCGCCGGAGCGGCGCAGCGCGCCCGCACCCTGTTCAGCGCGACCGAGGACCTGCTCCACCAGCCCTACCGGCTGCCCGCCGCGCCGGCCACCGGCGAGCTGGTCGCCCGGCTGCGCGCCCTGGGGGTGCCGGCGACCCTGTCCGGTTCCGGACCGTCCGTACTCGCCCTCGCGGTCGGCGGGGAACAGGCCGCGGCGGCGGTGGGCGCGGCGAGCTCCGAGTTCTCGGTCGCGCCGCTGAGTGTTGACCGCCTCGGGGCGCAGGTCACCCGCCTCGACCCCGAAAGGTAGTCGAACGGATTTATAACGTAATATTGTCGGGCTGGGGTGGGGCGGTCGGGCCGCGGCTCGCGGTCGTGGGTCACATCGGGAAGTCCTGACGTCTCAAGGTTGTTGCCGAGGTGTCTGCCGCTGGATAGTCTGGTGACTGCACCCGCTGCCACCGCGGCGCGTGCTCGCTCCCGCAGTGCCGCTCTGGCAGTGCCAGATGGGCCGTGGTTCGGGACTCCGGTGTTTCGGCCTCGTCGTCGTTGCCTCGGCTCCACACCGGCACACCTGGGCGGGATCGGCGAGTTCGCTCGCGGCAGTCGGCCGCTGGCGCCGTAGACGGGCGCGACGTCGCCCATCCGGTGCTGTACATCCCCTTCACCCGGCATCTGTGCAGGCGAAGAAGGTTCACAAGCTACGCCCGGCTCATCAGGAGNCAGTTCCTTCAGGGAAGGAAAACCTTGAGCGACACCACCAACGTGCTGCCAGTGAGCGCACGTGAGTCTGCGGCGCCTGCGACGCCTGCATCGCCGCCCCACGAGAGCGGGCCGGCGGCCGGCACCTCGTCCGCAGACGCCGTCACCACCGCGCCCGCCGCCGACAACGGCAGCGCGCGCGCCAGCCGCGGCTCCCGGGCCGCCGTCGCGACCGCGGCCCCGACCGCCGAGGGCGCCACCGCGACCCGGCGGCGCCGGCAGGGCACCGGGCTGTCCGCGATGCTGCTCCCCGAGCTGCAGTCCATGGCCTCGTCCATGGGTATCCAGGGGGTGGGCCGGCTGCGCAAGGGCCAGCTCATCGCCGCGATCCAGAACCTGCAGAACGGCGAGGCCGCGGGCGGCTCCGCCGCCGCCTCCGTCATCGACCAGGCGCCGGTGGCGCCCATCCCGGCGCCGAGTGAGGCGCCCGCCGCGGCGCCCCTGGCGACCCGTCAGCCCGCCGGCGACGGCGGCGGCTCCAGCACCACCACCCGCACCCGTTCCCGCCGCGGCGCGTCGCGCGGCGTGGCCAGCCCCGCCCTCGAGCAGCCGACCCTGCCGGACTCGGCCGGCGACACCGTCGTCGAGACCCGTCCAGCCCCCGTCGTGGCGGCCCCGGCGCAGCCCGCGGCCATCTCCGCGCCGCCGGCCGCCGCTGCCGCCTCCGCCCAGTCCGCCCCGACCCAGCCGGCGACCAGCCCCGGCCGACAGGGCGAAGGCGCTGTCCGCAGCCGTGAGGACCGCCGCGACCGCTCTGGCGACAACGGCCGCTCTGGCGACAACGGCCGCTCTGGTGACAGCGGCCGCTCTGGTGACAGCGGCCGCTTCGGTGACAGCGGCCGTTCCGGCGACAGCGGGCGGGCCGGCGACAACGGCCGTTCCGGCGGCGGCGACGGCGAGCGGCCCACGAACGACCGTCAGGGCACGGATCGTCGGTCCGGCGGGGATCGTCAGGACCGGCAGTCCGGTGACCGTTCATCGGGTCGCGCCGACCGGACCCAGGGTGACCGTTCCGGCAATGACCGCTCGGGCGGTGACCGTTCCGGCGGCGACCGCTCGGGTAGTGACCGTGCCGGTAGTGACCGTGCCGGTAGTGACCGTGCGGGTAGTGACCGTTCCGGCGGTGACCGTTCCGGTAGTGACCGTCCGGGTAGTGACCGTTCCGGCCAGAACGGTCAGGGCGACGACGACTTCGCCGGCCGCAGCCGGCGGGGCCGCTTCCGTGAGCGTGGCCGCAACCGCGGTCGCGGCGGGCCGGCCGGCCCGGCCGAGAACGAGCCGGTGCTGCGCGAGGACGACGTCCTCGTGCCCGTCGCCGGCATCCTCGACGTTCTGGACAACTACGCCTTCGTCCGGACCAGCGGCTACCTGACCGGCCCGACCGACGTCTACGTCAGCTTGGCCCAGGTGCGTCGCAACGGGCTGCGCCGCGGCGACGCCATCACCGGCGTCGTGCGCGCCCCGCAGGAGGGCGAGCAGCGTCGGGACAAGTACAACGCGCTGGTCCGGCTGGACACGATCAACGGGATGGAACCCGACGAGGCGCGCGGGCGGCCCGAGTTCACCAAGCTCACGCCGCTGTACCCGCAGGAGCGTCTGCGCCTGGAGACCGAGCCCCACCTGCTCACGACGCGGGTCATCGACCTCGTCATGCCGATCGGCAAGGGGCAGCGCGCCCTCATCGTCAGCCCGCCCAAGGNCGGCAAGACGATGGTGCTGCAGTCCATCGCCAACGCGATCACCACGAACAACCCGGAAGTCCACCTCATGGTCGTCCTCGTCGACGAGCGGCCGGAGGAGGTGACCGACATGCAGCGTTCGGTCAAGGGTGAGGTCATCGCCTCCACCTTCGACCGGCCGCCGGCCGACCACACCAACGTCGCCGAGCTGTCCATCGAGCGGGCCAAGCGCCTGGTCGAACTCGGCCACGACGTCGTCGTCCTGCTCGACTCGATCACTCGGCTGGGCCGCGCCTACAACCTGGCCGCCCCCGCCTCGGGCCGGATCCTGTCCGGTGGTGTCGACTCGACGGCGCTCTACCCGCCGAAGCGCTTCCTCGGCGCGGCGCGCAACATCGAGAACGGTGGGTCGCTGACGATCATCGCCACGGCGCTGGTCGAGACGGGCTCGACGATGGACACCGTGATCTTCGAGGAGTTCAAGGGGACGGGCAACGCCGAGCTCAAGCTCGACCGCAAGATCGCCGACAAGCGGATCTTCCCGGCGGTCGACGTCGACGCCTCCGGTACCCNCAAGGAAGAGATCCTCCTTGCCCCCGAAGAGCTCTCGATCATGCACAAGCTGCGCCGAGTGCTCCACACCCGGGAGAACCAGCAGGCGTTGGAGCTCCTGCTCGACCGGCTCAAGCAGTCCCGGACGAACTACGAGTTCCTCATGCAGATCGCCANGACGGCGCCGCCGCAGGATTAGTCCTACGGCGACGTTCGGGGTGACGTCGGATCGCCTTCGGCGGTCCGACCGGGGGAGCCGCGGGGCGGCGACGTTCGGAGACCTCGGTCTCATGGTGCGGCCGCTCGTCAGGCCTCTGGAGTAGGCGGTAGGCGGTGCGACGNCAGACGGCGCCCCGCCCAGCCTCTCGCCTCCCGGCTGGCCCACCGGCGCTGTCCCGCAAGCGGTTGTGCAGGGGAGCGGTGCCACCTGTCTCTTACGTAGGGACAAATTGGACGCCGAACCCTACAGAAGAACCATGGAGGCGCTCTCCCGCGCCTCCGGCGCCGACGCGGGAGTCTTCGCCCGGTTCGCGCCCCGCCTCGGTCGCGCCACCTCGTGTCACGGAACGTGACGNCTGGGCGGGGGGCTGAGCGAGGGCGGGGGACTGGCGGGGGACGGAACCGGGGCGGAACAGGCTGGCTCGTGGGGACGTTGAGCGAGCTGGGAAAGTCACCGGCGGACGTGGCGTCCGCCTCTGGCAGACTGGTGGCAGAACGGCTCCGGTTCACGCCCTCCATCCGGACGGCGACCCGGCGGCCACATCGAAAGAGGGACCATGAAGGCTGATATCCACCCGACCTACCACGAGACGACCGTGAACTGTACCTGCGGGAGCACCTTCACCACCCGCAGCACCAAGGAGAACGGCGTCGTCAACGCCGAGGTCTGCTCGCAGTGCCACCCGTTCTACACGGGCAAGCAGAAGATCCTCGACGTCGGCGGGCGGGTCGAGAAGTTCGAGCGCCGGTTCGGCCGGCGGCGCCCCGGCGAGAAGGTCGGCGGCGCGAAGTAGTGCGGCCACGGCGCCCGTCCGGATCCCCGGGCGGGCGCCGTTTGCGTCCGGGGCGCCGCAGGCAGCGCCGCCCCGCCGACCCTGGCTCCGGAGCCGTGCGGCGTCCGGGACCATGATGTGCGAAGAGGAAACACCATGACGTCCCCGCTCGACGGCCTCGTCGCGGAGCACGCCGAGATCGAGGGGCAGCTCGCCGATCCGGCGGTGCACAACGACCCCGCGAAGGCCCGTGCCCTGAGCCGCCGCTACGCGCAGCTCGCCCCGGTCGTCGATCTGGCCCGGGAGCTCGAGCGGGTGGAGGGCGACCTCGCCGCCGCCCGCGAGCTCGCCGCGGAGGACACGTCGTTCCGCGGGGAGGTCAACGATCTCGACGCCGAACTGGCCGGGCTCAACGAGCGGCTGCGCGCCTACCTGGTCCCGGTCGATCCCGACGACGCCCGGGACGCCATCCTGGAGGTCAAGGCCGGCGCGGGCGGCGAGGAGTCGGCCCTGTTCGCCGGCGACCTGCTGCGGATGTACCTGCGCTACGCGGAACGCCGCGGCTGGAAGACCGAGATCCTCGACGCCAACCCGTCCGATCTCGGCGGCTACCGCGACGTCAGCGTGGCGGTGAAGGCCCGTGGCTCGGCGCCCGGCGACGGCGTGTACGGCCGCCTGCGGTTCGAGGGCGGGGTGCACCGCGTCCAGCGGGTGCCGGTGACGGAGTCCGCCGGGCGCATCCACACCTCCGCAGCCGGGGTGCTGGTGCTTCCCGAGGCGGAGGAGGTCGACGTCGAGATCGACCCGAACGACCTGCGCATCGACGTGTTNCGCTCGTCCGGACCCGGTGGGCAGAGCGTGAACACCACCGACTCGGCGGTCCGGATCACGCACGTCCCGACCGGTCTGGTGGTGTCCTGCCAGAACGAGAAGAGCCAGCTGCAGAACAAGGAGTCCGCGCTGCGGATCCTGCGCGCCCGGCTGCTCGGCGTCGCCCGGGAGAAGGCCGAGTCGGAGGCGTCGATGGCGCNCGCCAGCCAGGTTCGCACCGTGGACCGCTCGGAGCGGGTGCGTACCTACAACTTCGCCGAGAACCGGATCAGCGATCACCGGGTCGGATACAAGGCGCACAACCTCGACCAGGTGCTCGACGGCGAGCTCGACGAGGTGCTGGACGCGCTCGCCGCCGCCGATCTGGAGGCCCGGTTGGCCGCCCAGGCGTCATGACCGGCCTGTCGGTGACCCGCGGGCCCGCCGTGACGCTCGCGGCCTGGCTCGCGCGGGCCACCGAACGGCTGCGGTCGGCCGGGGTCGCCAGCCCCCGCGCCGACGCCGAGCAGTTGGCCGCGCACGCCCTGGGGATCTCCCGGGCCCGGCTGGCACTCGTCGACGAGCTGCCCCCGCCGGCCGTCGAGCGCCTCGACGAGCTCGTGGGCCGGCGTGCCCGGCGTGAGCCGCTGCAGCACCTGACCGGCCTCGCCGGGTTCCGCTATCTCGACCTCGCCGTCGGCCCCGGGGTGTTCGTCCCCCGGCCGGAGACGGAGTCGGTCGTCGGATGGGCCCTCGCCGCGCTGCCCTCGGCGCCCGCGGTGACCTCGGCGCCCGCGGTGACCTCGGCGTCCGTGGTGACCTCGGTGTCCGCAGCGTCAGCGTCTGCGGCGCCGGACGGCCCGGTGTGTGTGGACCTGTGCGCGGGGTCCGGGGCGATCGCGCTGTCCCTGGCCGCGGAGGTGCCCGGCGCCCGGGTGCACGCCGTGGAGGTGGACCCCGCGGCGCTGGGCTGGCTGCGGCGTAACGTTGCGGCGAGCGGACTTCCGGTCACGGTGCACGAGGCCGACATCACCGCCGCGCCCACCGCGTCGCTTGCCCGGCTCGCCGGGTCGGTCGACCTGGTCGTCAGCAATCCGCCGTATCTTCCGGATGCCGACCGCGACGAGGTGGAGCCCGAGGTGGGCGAGCATGATCCGCCCCGGGCGCTGTGGGGCGGTGCGGACGGCCTCGACGTGGTGCGCGCCGTCGTCGCGTTGGCGGCCCGGCTGCTGCGCCCCGGGGGCCTGCTCGTCGTCGAACACGCCGATGGTCACGGTGTCGCCGCACCGGGTCTGCTGCGGGCCGACGGGCGGTGGGCGGAGGTGGCCGACCATCCCGACCTGGCCGGGCGGGACCGGTTCGTCAGCGGCCGGCGCCGGGCCGGCGCCGGGGAGCGAGCGACAGGGGAGGAGGGGTGATGCAGCGCTTCGACTGTTCCGACGAGGCCGAGCGGGCCCGTGGGCTGGATGCGGCGGTCGCCGCCGTGGGTCGCGGCGGGCTGGTGGTGCTGCCCACCGACACGCTGTACGGCCTGGGGGCCGACGCGTTCGACCGGGACGCGGTGGCCGCGTTGCTGGCCGCCAAGGGGCGCGGGCGCAACATGCCCGTCCCGGTCCTGGTCGGCTCCTGGCGGACCCTGGATGGGCTCATCGACCGCAAGACCCCGCAGGTGAAGGATCTGATCTCGGCGTTCTGGCCGGGCGGGCTGACGCTCGTGGTCCGGCACGCGGCGTCGCTGCGCTGGGATCTCGGCGAGGGCCGGGGCACCGTGGCGGTGCGCATGCCGCTGCACCCGGTGGCGATCGAGCTGCTGGGCCGCACGGGTCCGATGGCCGTCTCCAGTGCGAACATCAGCGGCCAGCCGCCGGCGACCACGGTGGACGAGGCGGTCGACCAGCTCGGCGGTGCCGCCGAGGTGTATCTCGACGGCGGCCCGTGCCCGGCGGCCGTGCCCTCGACCATCGTCGACTGCACCGGCGATGTGCCGGTCGTCGTTCGCAGCGGCGCCGTCGGCCTCGACGCGTTGCGCGAGGTCCTGCCCCTCGTGCGGGAACCCGCCGGCCGTTGAGTCGGTCCTGACCCGGTCCTGGCCCGGCCCGAGTGGAGGGCCGTGCCGGCGCGGAGGACCATTGGTCCCGATCGGGCGGCACGAGCGCAGAAGGTAGGTACGCCATGAGCACCCCGTTCTGGGGCCCGGACTTCGACCAGCTCGCCGACACGGACCCGGACATCGCCGGGGTGGTGCTCGACGAGCTGGCTCGGCTGCGCGGGGGCCTGCAGCTCATCGCGAGCGAGAACCTCACCTCGCCCGCGGTGCTCGCGGCGTTGGGCTCGACGCTGTCGAACAAGTACGCCGAGGGCTATCCCGGCCGGCGTTACTACGGCGGCTGCCAGGTGGTCGACCGGGCCGAGGAGATCGGCATCGCCAGGGCGAAGGAGCTCTTCGGTGCCGAGCACNCCAACCTGCAGCCCCATTCGGGCGCGTCGGCGAACTTCGCCGTGTACGCGGCGCTGCTGACCCCGGGTGACACGGTGCTGGCGATGTCGCTGCCGCACGGCGGTCACCTCACCCACGGCAGCAAGGTGAACTTCTCCGGGAAGTGGTTCGACGTCGTCGCCTACGGCGTGCGCGAGGATACCGAGCTCATCGACTACGACCAGGTACGCGACCTCGCCCGCCAGCACCGCCCCAAGATGATCATCTGTGGGGCGACGGCCTACCCGCGCCTGATCGACTTCGCCGCCTTCCGATCCATCGCCGACGAGGTCGGCTCGTGGCTGATGGTGGACGCGGCCCACTTCATCGGGCTGGTCGCGGGCGGCGCGATCCCCAGCCCGGTGCCGTACGCCGACGTCGTCAGCTTCACCACGCACAAGGTTCTGCGCGGCCCCCGCGGCGGCATGATCCTCGCCCGCGAGGAGCTGGCCGGGCGCATCGACAAGGCGGTGTTCCCGTTCAGCCAGGGTGGACCGCTGATGCACGCGGTGGCGGCGAAGGCCGTCGCGCTACGGGAGGCGGCCACCCCCGCCTACGCCCAGTACGCTCGCCAGGTGGTGGCCAACGCGCAGGTGCTGGCCGAGGGCCTCGCCGCCGAGGGCATCCGGCCGGTCGCCGGGGGCACCGACACCCACCTCGCGCTGCTCGACCTGCGCGAGCTCGGGGTCAGCGGCCGCGACGCCGAGGCCCGCTGCGACGCCGCCGGCATCACCCTGAACAAGAACGCGATCCCCTACGACCCGCAGCCGCCCGCGATCTCCTCCGGGATCCGGGTCGGCACGCCGGCGGTCACCACCCAGGGAATGGGGGAGGGCGAGATGAAGGAGATCGCCGCCCTGATCGCCCGGGCGGTGCGTGATCCCGCCGCCGCCGCGGACATCGCCGCGGGCGTCGCCACGCTCGTCGAACGGTACCCCGCGTACCCGCGGTAGCCGCCGCGGGCCGTTCCGAGTTCCACCTCAGCGTTCCACCTCAGCGTTCCACGACAGCGTTTCATCACAGCGTTTCATCACAGCGTTTCCATGACAGCTTCTCCATCACAGCGTTCCACCACATCCGGGTCGGCAGTGGGAGATACCCGACGGTGCGCGAGTACCTGCTCGTCTTCGTGGTCTCGGCGGCGGTGACATTCCTCGCCACGCCGCTGGCCCGGACCTTCGCCATGCGCATCGGCGCCGTCGCCGGGGTGCGCGACCGCGACGTCCACGCGATCCCGACGCCCCGACTCGGCGGCCTGGCGATGCTCGCCGGTCTCTATGCCGGCCTGGAGGTGGCCGACCGGCTGCCGTTCCTGTCGGTGGTGTCCCAGGACTGGTCGGAGACGCGGGCGGTGCTCATCGCCGGCACGCTGATCTGCCTGCTCGGGGTCGCCGACGACCGGTGGGAGCTGGACTCCCTGACCAAGCTCGCCGGCCAGGTCGCCGCCGCCGGCATCATGGTGCTGCTCGGCGTCCAGTGGTCGTTCGCCATCGACCGCAACAGCGAGACCACGCTGAGCCTCGGGCCGGAGACCGCCGTCCCGCTGTCGATCCTCGCCACCGTCCTGCTGATCAACGCGATGAACNTCATCGACGGGCTCGACGGGCTCGCCGCCGGGGTCGCGGNGATCGCGTCGCTNGCGACCTTCTACTTCGCCTACGAGATCGCGGTGATCGACGGCTTCTACCGGGCATCGCCCGCGGCCCTGCTCGCCGCGGTCACCGCCGGGGTGTGCGTCGGGTTCCTGCCGCACAACTTCAATCCGGCCCGGCTGTTCATGGGCGACTCCGGCTCCATGCTGATCGGCCTGCTGTCCGCCGCCTCGATGATCTCCGTTACCGGGCAGGTCGCCTACGGGGGTTACGCTGGACCCTCGCGGTCGTATCCGTCGCTGATCCCGCTGGCGATTCCCGTGGCCGTCCTCGCTGTTCCCTTCCTCGACCTCGGGCTGGCGGTCATCCGGCGGACGCGGGCGGGACGGTCGCCGTTCGCGGCCGACAAGATGCATCTCCACCACCGGATGCTGGAGATCGGCAATTCGCACGTGAGGGCGGTTCTGTTCATGTATTTCTGGGCGGCTCTGGTCGGGTTCGGCGGTGTCGCCGCGTCGTTCTCCGCCTCCCCCCTGCCGATTCTCGTCGCCACCGTCGGGGTCGGGCTCGCGGCGCTGCTCGCGCTGCTGGTCCGCACGCAGAAGTCGGCACGCGCGTGATCGTGCCGGCGGCCCGGGTGATCCGACTCGGCCTGCTGCTCACTCTCGCGCTCGCAGTGCCCGCCGTGGCGATCTCCGCGGGGCTGCGCGGGGGGACCGGCGCGCTGAGCGTGGTGCTGGGGCTCGTGATCGTCGTCGCGTTCTTCACCATCAGCAAGCTGGCGGTGGGCGCGGTCGCGCGCCGGGCGCCGCACCTGCTGCTGCCGGCGGCCCTCGGCACCTACGCGCTGAAGATCGCGGTGCTCGGGGTGGTGCTGCTGGGGCTCCAGGACAGCTCGGCGCTCGACCTGCCGTCCTTCGCCTGGTCGATCTTCGGCGGCGTCTTCGCCTGGATGGGCGCCGAACTCTGGGTCGCGACCCACACCCGGGTGCCCTTTTTCGACCCGGATCGCCCCGGCGCCTGGGACGCCGCGCGGCGGCCGCCGACGCGATGAGCGACCGGAGCGACCGGAGCGACCGGAACCCCGGAAGCGACCGGAACCCCGGGGCCGCCAGCGGCGGCGCACGGCGGGGCGGGCCCGAGGGTGGGCCACCCGAAAGTGCCGGTGCCCCGCGCGCGTCCGGTCGTCCGCCCCGGCAGCGCGCCCGGGGCGGGCAGCATCCCGGCGAGGCGTGGAACGTCTTCGGAACTCTGATCGCCGGGATGGCGTTCTGGGGACTGGTGGGCTTTGGTGCCGACCGGCTGTTCGGCTTTCGGGCGCTGTTCCTGCCCATCGGCCTCGCGGTCGGCATGGGGGCCGCCATGTACCTGGTCATCTACCGGCTGACTCAGCGCTANCCGGTTGGTCGGGGGCCGTTCGCCCCTTTTTGCTGGAGTTGGTGGGGACGTTCCGGTCGTCCCGTTCGTTGCATCCCGATGGTCCCGGCCGTCCCGTTCCGAATGGACCGGGGCGTTCGCGCCCGTGGACCTGTCTATCCGACCATTCCCGGCTGTTCCATGGGTGCGGCCGGTCCGATTCGCCGCGATCTCACCGGTCATCGGGAAAACTCGCGGCGACCGCGCACCGGTCCCACCGGCGCAACCATGACCTGCCAGGTCATCGACGTCGCGGGCGAAATAGGCAAGAGTGGGCGCAAGCGGCGGACCGCCGGGAGGGAGTGGCGAGATGACCGCAACCCGTGCACGTCCCGGCACCATGCCGAGCGACGGCCCGCGGGCGGGCGTCAGCGCGAACTGGACGTCATGAGGTGGTCACGCAATGTGGAATCGTCATCAACGGAGCGAAACCTCCGGACAACGCGCACATGAGCCAGGGTGAACCTCGAAGCGAGTTGGTGCCTGTGGCGCGCCGGTGTGGATAGTATCGCGGGCAACAGNACGTCGGCCTGCCGACACCCACCAGGGCCTGGGCTTGTCGAGGTGTCCCTCGAAGCGCTGCCGCCGGTTGGCTGCGGGTCGTTCTTCGGTGTGAGCGTGTCGTGCGAACCCGGTAGGGTGGGGGCAATCTGCCGCCGGCACGGCAACCTCGCTGAGCCGTGGACGCGTTACTTAATCGATCATGGAGGTGTTTGTCGTGCCGGTCCTCGCTGATGAGGGCTTCGAAGGCCCCACGAAGGAGGTCTTCCAGACTCCGCACTGGTTCGATGTCGGGATCGGCTCGGTCAATCTCTACCTCAACAAGGCCACCGCGCTCACGATCTTCGCCGCGCTGTTCGTCGGCGTGATCTTCTGGCTGGGTTTCCGTCGAGCTAAAATCATACCTCGCGGGATCCAGAACCTGTGCGAGTCCGCATACGACTTCGTCGATCTGCAGATCGCTCGCGGGGTCATCGGGGAGAAGGGCGCGCGCTACACGCCCTACCTGCTGGTCCTGTTCAGCTTCGTGCTGGTCAGCAACGTCCTCGCGATCATCCCGGCGGCCCAGTTCCCGGCGACCTCGCGCATCGCGGTCCCGATGGTCCTCGCCGTCGTCACCTGGGTGATGTTCATCTACGCGGGCATCAAGTCCAACGGCGCCGGCGCGTACTTCAAAGAGATGATCGACCCGGCGCCCACCGCGCCGCTGGCGATCCGCCTGCTGCTGGGCCCGATCGAGATCCTGTCGACACTGATCGTCCGGCCGTTCACGCTGGCCATCCGACTGTTCGCGAACATGTTCGCCGGTCACCTCCTGCTGCTGGTCTTCTCGCTGGGCGCGGACTACCTGCTGCCCAAGCCGCCCTTCGTATTCGGCGTCGCGTCCCTGCTCGTGGCGATCGTCCTCACGGCGTTCGAGCTCGTCATCGATGCCCTCCAGGCGTACATCATCACCATCCTCACCGCCGCCTACATCGGCGGAGCGATGGCGCACGGAGAGCACGAGGTTGCTCCGTCCGAGGAACTCGCCGAGCACGCCCCGGTGGGCGTGCCGGCAGCGGCGCACGCCTAGTTCTGAACAACTCCCCCCAGCACCGGCCGAGTCCCGGTGCCCGACTGAATAGGAAAAGCACCGTAATGGACCCCTCGATCGTTCTCGCCTCCAAGGACGCCGTGACCGGGAGCCTCGGCGCCGTGGCCTACGGTCTGGCCGCCATCGGCCCGGGTATCGGTATCGGTCTCATCTTCGGTCTCGGCGTCCAGGCGATCGCCCGGCAGCCCGAGGCGGAGCAGGTCGCCTTCCGGTACATGCTGATCGGCTTCGCCCTCGCCGAGGCGCTCGCGCTTATCGGCTTCGTCGTTCCCTTCGTCTTCCCGTAAACCGGCGACGCGACCATGAGCGCATCAGCCGCCATCCTTCTCGCCGCGAGCGAGAGCGGGCACTCCGACGAGAACGTTCTCATCCCGCCGCTGAGCGAACTGCTCATCGGCACCCTGGCCTTCGGGCTGCTGGTGGCCTTCTTCTTCTGGAAGATCCGCCCGCAGATCGCGAAGACCTACGCGCTGCGCACCGAGCGCATCGAGGGCGGGATCGCCCGCGCCGAGTCCGCGCAGCGCGAGGCGCAGGCGTTGCTGGAGCAGTACCGGGCGCAGCTCACCGAGGCCCGGGCCGAGGCCGCGCGCATCCGGGACGATGCGCACACCGAGGGCCGGCAGATCGTCGAGGAGCTCCGCGCGTCCGCGCAGCGGGAGATCGCCGACATCAAGGAGCGCGCCGACGCTCAGCTCGCGGCCGACCGGGCGCAGATCGTGGCCCAGGTCCGTCGGGAGGTCGGCGTGATCGCGATCGATCTCGCGTCGAAGATCGTCGGCTACCAGGTGGAGAGCACCGCCACCCAGGCCCGGCTCGTCGACGACTTCATCGCCGCCCTGGACAACTCGGCCGAGGGTGCGGGCAGCACTCCCGCGCCGGTGGGGTCGGGAGGCTGACGGTGGAGGGAGCCAGCAGNCACGGGCTCGCCACCGCGCGGGCGACCCTCGACGAGGCCACGGCGACGCCGCCGGGCGCCACCGTCACCTCGGTGGATGCCAGTCGGGTCGCCGACGATCTGCGGGCCGTCGCCGACCTGCTCCATCGGGAGCCGACCGTGCGCCGCGCGCTGACCGACCCGGGAGCGCCCCCGACGGCGCGCACCGAGCTCGCGGCCAGGCTGCTCGGCCGCCAGCTCGACGCGGTGAGCCTGCGGATCGTGCAGACCGCGGTCTCGGCGCGCTGGTCCCGGCCGGTCGACCTGCAGTACGCGCTGCTTGAACTGAGCGTCGAGGCCCTGCTGGTCGAGGCGGAGCGGGACGGCGCGCTGGAGGAGGTCGAGGACGAGCTGTTCCGGTTCGCCCGGATCCTCGGCCAGCACCCGCAGCTCGCCCTGGCGCTGACCGACCCGGCCGCGCCGGCGTCGGTGAAGAACGCGCTGCTGGCCNGGCTGCTGTCCGGTCGGGCCCACCCGGTCACCCTGCGGTTGGCCCAGCAGGCCGCGGCCGACCGGATCCACGGTGACGTCGAGCGTCGCCTGGCCGACTTCAGCCGGATCGCCGCGGCCCGCCGGGGTCGGGTCGTCGCGATCGTGCGCACGGCGGTGCCGTTGACCGACGAGGTCATCGCCCGCCTGGGCGCGGCGATCAGCCGGTACTTCGGCCGCCAGATCCAACTTCAGGTCGATCTCGATCCCGAGCTCCTCGGCGGGATCGTGGTGAAGGTCGGCGACGAGGTGGTCGACGGCAGCGTGCTACGCCGCCTGGCCGCCGCGCGCCGGGCGCTGCTTCGATAGCCGGGTGGCGGTCATGACCATGGCGGCGCCCAGGCGACCTGCCCTGCCAGCGATGAACGACGAAGGACGTAAGCGATGACTGAGCTCTCCATCCGGCCGGAGGAGATCCGCGACGCCCTACGGGAGTACGTCGACTCCTTCCAGGCCACCTCCGCCGGCCGGGAGGAGGTCGGCCGGGTCGTCGTCACCGGTGACGGCATCGCCCGGGTCGAGGGTCTCCCGCACACGATGACCAACGAGCTGCTGGAGTTCTCCGGCGGCGTGCTGGGCCTCGCGCTGAACCTCGAGATCGGCGAGATCGGCACCGTCATCCTGGGCGAGGCCGAGCACATCGAGGAGGGGCAGGAGGTCCGCCGCACCGGCGAGATCCTCGCTGTCCCCGTCGGTGACGGCTTCCTCGGGCGGGTCGTCGACCCGCTCGGCCGGCCGATCGACGGCCTCGGCGAGATCCAGGCCGAGGGCTCCCGGGCCCTCGAACTGCAGGCGCCGACGGTCGTCCAGCGCCAGCCGGTCAAGGAGCCGCTGCAGACGGGCATCAAGGCGATCGACGCCATGACCGCCATCGGCCGCGGCCAGCGCCAGCTCATCATCGGTGACCGGCAGACCGGCAAGACGACGGTGGCCATCGACACGATCATCAACCAGCGGGACAACTGGGCCTCCGGCGATCCGTCGAAGCAGGTCAAGTGCGTCTACGTGGCGATCGGCCAGAAGAAGTCGACCATCCGCGAGGTGGTGAACACCCTGGAGGAGGCCGGCGCGCTGGCCTACACCACGGTGGTCGCCGCCCCCGCCGACGAGCCGGCCGGCTTCAAGTACATCGCGCCGTACGCGGGTTCCGCGATCGCCCAGCACTGGATGTACAACGGCCAGCACGCGCTGATCGTCTTCGATGACCTGTCCAAGCAGGCCGAGGCGTACCGGGCGATCTCGCTGCTGCTGCGCCGCCCGCCGGGCCGCGAGGCGTACCCCGGCGACGTGTTCTACTTGCACTCCCGCCTGCTGGAGCGCTGCGCGAAGCTCTCCGACGAGCTCGGCGGCGGGTCGCTGACCGGGCTGCCGATCATCGAGACGAAGGCCAGCGACATCTCGGCCTACATCCCGACGAACGTCATCTCGATCACCGACGGCCAGATCTTCCTGGAGTCGGACCTGTTCAACCAGGGCGTCCGCCCCGCCATCAACGTCGGCACCTCGGTGTCCCGCGTCGGCGGCAGCGCGCAGACCAAGGCGATGAAGTCCGTCGCCGGCCGGCTGCGCCTGGACCTCGCCCAGTACCGCGAGCTGGAGGCGTTCTCCGCGTTCGGCTCGGACCTGGACAAGGCCTCGCGTGACCAGCTCGCCCGGGGCGCGCGCCTCGTCGAGCTGCTCAAGCAGCCGCAGAACCAGCCGTACCCGATCGAGCGGCAGGTCGTGTCGATCTGGGCCGGCACCACCGGCAAGGTCGACGACGTGCCGGTGGCCGACGTCCGGCGGTTCGAGACGGAGTTCCTGGACTACGTGGGCCGGTCCCACCGTGGGATCTACGACGCCATCCTCGGCTCCGGCAAGCTCGGCGACGACACGATCCAGGAGCTGAACTCGGCGATCGCCGCGTTCAAGAACCAGTTCACGCTGTCCGACGGGAAGCCGCTGGTCAACGAGCCCGCCGCCAGCCCGCTCGACCCCGGTGCGGTCCGTCAGGAGTCCATCCCGGTTCACCGGGCTCCGGCACGCGCCAACGACGAGGGCTGATCCGTGGCGGGGCAGCTTCGCGAGTACCGGCGGCGCATCCGCTCGGTGCAGTCGACGAAGAAGATCACCAGGGCGATGGAGCTGATCGCGGCCTCCCGGATCGCCAAGGCCCGGGCACGGGTCGCCGCGGCCCGCCCCTACGCCGAGGAGATCACCCGGGTGATCGAGGCGGTGGCGTCGCAGACGACGATCAGCCACCCGCTGACCACCGAGCGACCCCAGCCCGCCCGGGCCGCGGTCGTGGTGATCACCAGTGACCGTGGGCTGGCCGGCGGCTACAGCTCGAACGCGCTGCGGCGCACCAACGAGCTCATCGAGCTGTTGCGCCTGGAGGGCAAGGAGCCGGAGCTGCACGTCATCGGCCGCAAGGGAGTGGGCTACTACCGCTTCCGTGGCCGGGCGATGAGCGGCGAGTACACCGGCTTCTCCGAGCAGCCGTCCTACGCCGACGCCAAGTCGGTCGCGGACGCGCTGATCGCCTCGTTCGTCGCCGCCCCCGAGGACGGTGGGGTCGACGAGATCCACGTCGTCCACACCGAGTACGTCTCCGCCATCGCGCAGAACCCGGTCGCGCGCCGGCTGCTGCCGATGGTGCTGACCGAGACCGATGAGCCACCGGCCGGCGGTCCGCTGCCCCAGTACGAGTTCGAGCCGTCCGCGGAGGCGGTCCTCGACGCGCTGCTGCCCCGGTACGTCGAGAGCCGCCTGTACGCGGCGATGCTCGAGTCGGCGGCGTCGGAGTCGGCGGCGCGGCAGCGGGCGATGAAGTCCGCGACCGACAACGCCGAGGACCTCATCCGCAGCTACTCCCGGCAGGCCAACCGGGCCCGGCAGGACGCGATCACCCAGGAGATCTCCGAGATCGTCGGCGGCGCCAACGCCCTGGCTTCGGCCTCCTGACGTGGACCGGCGGCGCACGATTCGGCGAGGACATCCGCCATGTCGTCGCGTCGCCGGACACATTGGGTGACACTGGTGCGTGGGGCATCACCGAAGGGTGGGGCGTCCTCACGCGGGAGGGCGCATCGTCGAGGTGAGACACCTTCGGGGGACGAGCACCCACCTCACCTCGAGTGCCCGGGCGAGACGACACCGACTGACCACAACGTAGAAGTACGGCGCCGACGGACGGCGGGCGGGGACGCGCCCACCATGCCGGCGGCGCCGGAGGTGCCAGAGAACGGCTAGCCCGAGGCTGCGGCGACGGGCAATGAGGGAAACTGAGGACGCCATGACCGTCACCACCAGCTCGCCGGCCACGGCGGAGGGCCGGACCCCGGGGATCGGCCGGGTCGCCCGAGTCATCGGACCGGTCGTCGACGTGGAGTTCGCGCCGGACGAGCTTCCCGAGATCTACCAGGCCCTCGAGGTCGACCGCACGATCGGCGGCGAGACGCTGACGCTGACGCTGGAGGTCGCCCAGCACATCGGCGACAACACGGTGCGCGCCATCTCCATGCAGCAGACCGACGGTCTGGTCCGCGGCGCCGCCGTGCGGGACACCGGCGCCCCGATCTCCGTGCCCGTCGGCGACGCGACCAAGGGCCACGTGTTCAACGTGCTCGGCACCCCGCTCGACGTCGAGAAGGTCGACGCCGAGACGCGGTGGTCGATCCACCGGCAGGCGCCGGCGTTCGACCAGCTCGAGTCCAAGACCGAGATGTTCACCACCGGCATCAAGGTCATCGACCTCCTCGCCCCGTACGTGCGTGGCGGGAAGATCGGCCTGTTCGGCGGTGCCGGCGTCGGCAAGACCGTCATCATCCAGGAGATGATCCGCCGCGTCGCCAAGGAGTTCGGTGGCGTGTCGGTGTTCGCCGGAGTCGGCGAGCGCACCCGTGAGGGCAACGACCTGTTCCTGGAGATGACCGAGGCCGGCGTCATCGAGGACACCGCGCTGGTGTTCGGCCAGATGGNCGAGCCGCCCGGCACCCGGCTGCGGGTGGCGCTGGGCGCGCTGACCATGGCCGAGTACTTCCGGGACGTCCAGAAGCAGGACGTNCTGCTGTTCATCGACAACATCTTCCGGTTCACCCAGGCCNGCTCCGAGGTTTCCACCCTGCTCGGCCGGATGCCGTCCGCCGTGGGGTACCAGCCGACGCTCGCTGACGAGATGGGTGTGCTCCAGGAGCNCATCACCTCGACCCGCGGCCACTCGATCACCTCGCTGCAGGCCATCTACGTGCCCGCGGACGACCTGACCGACCCGGCGCCGGCGACGACGTTCACCCACCTCGACGCCCAGACGGTGCTCGACCGGTCCATCTCCGACCTGGGCATCTACCCGGCGGTGAGCCCGCTCGACTCGAACTCCCGGATCCTCGACGCCCGCTACCTGGGCCAGGAGCACTACGACACGGCCCGCGAGGTGCAGCGGATCCTGCAGCGTTACAAGGACCTGCAGGACATCATCGCCATCCTCGGCATCGACGAGCTCTCCGAAGAGGACAAGATCCTCGTCAACCGGGCCCGGCGGATCCAGCGGTTCCTGTCGCAGCCGTTCTTCGTCGCGGAGCAGTTCACCAACATTCCCGGCAAGTTCGTCCCGCTCGACGAGACCATCGACTCGTTCAAGCGGCTCTCCCAGGGCGACTACGACCACCTGCCCGAGCAGGCGTTCTTCATGTGCGGTGGCATCGAGGACGCGGAGAAGAACGCGGAGAACCTGTAATGCCGATCCGGGTGGCGATCGTCTCGCCCGAGCAGGAGGTGTGGTCCGGCGACGCCGACATGGTCGTCGCCCGGACCACCGAAGGTGATCTCGGCGTCCTGCCCGGCCACGTGCCGCTGCTCGGGGTGCTGGTCCCGGGCGGCACGGTGCGGGTCAAGACCGGCGGCCGGGAGATCTCGGCGCAGGTCGACGGCGGCTTCATCTCCGTCACCCACCAGGGCGTCAGCATTCTGGCCGAGACGGCCACGCTGAGCTGAGCTTTGCGGGGCCCCGCCGGGCCCCCGAACAGACCTGGCCTGGCCGGGCCGACCGAGGCAGTCACGGGCGCGTTCCCTGCGGGGGGACGCGCCCTCGCTCGTTCCCGGGATCTGCGTTCGCGGGCTCCGTGGGCCCGTCGCGGTCACATGTCCAGCAGGAACTTCAGCGCCTCGGTCATCCGGAGCAGGTGGTCGGGCCCACGACCCCGAGGCGGCGGGTGAACCGCTGCTGCGACACCGACTTGACGTCCTCGACCTTGGCAAAGCTCGTCTGGTGCAGTCCCGTGCCGCCGGGCGCGAGCTCGACGTGGGAGGGCAGACCCCGCCGGGTCCTGGTGACGGGGACAACGATGGACAGGCCCGCGCGGCTGCGGTTGAGCCGATCCGCGGACACGACCATCACTGGCCGGCGCAGCCCCTGTTCGTGGCCGATCGGCTCGCCGAAGTCAACTATCCATACCTCGCTGCGGCGAGGTGAGATCGCTCCAGCCCGTCCCGCAGGGCCGGCGACTCGGCCGACCGCTCGGCCTCAATGGCGTCCCAGCCGTCCGGATCGTCGGCGAGCTGCTCGTAGCCCTGCTCGAAGCCGCGCCAGAACAGCTCGCGCTCGTAGGCCTCGACGGCCTCGTCGATGATGGTCTGCATCTGCTGGTTGGTGGACGCCGCCAAGGCCGCGACCCGCTGCCGCGTCCTCTCGCTCACGCGCACCGTTGTACTCATGATCGCCAGTCTACCAAGCTTCGGTGAGAGGGCTTCCGCCTTTAGTCGGGAGGTGAATCGCCGTGTATTCGGGTAGAATTACANCCATGCCCCGGTCGGTTCACGTCGCCCGTCTGTACCCGGATTCGGGTCAGGCAGGGAAACTGGACGGGCAGGGTCATGCGGCGCGGGGGTTGTGGAATCTGCTACACGAATGGCACACGACGTGCCGCGAGCATCGCCGTCCCATGCTCGCCGTGGCCGAGGTTGATCGGCAGATGCGGGAAGCGCGGAAGAATCTACCGGAAGGCTTCGAGTGGCTTTCCGTGCTGCCTGCGCAGGCAGGCCAGCAGGTGTTGAAGCAGTATCAGACCGCGTGGAAACGCTGCTATTCGGGGTTGGCTCGTCCGCCGCGTTTCAAG
>NZ_LJJX01000030.1:0-94266 GCF_001421075.1 Frankia sp. CpI1-P
GGGCGATGTTGCGGACCTGGCTGGTCAGGTTGCCCGCCATCGAGTTCACCGACTCGGTCAGGTCCCGCCAGACCCCGGAGACGTCCTTGACCTTGGCCTGCCCGCCCAGGTTGCCCTCGGTACCGACCTCGCGGGCCACCCGGGTCACCTCATCGGCGAACGACGAGAGCTGGTCCACCATCGTGTTCACCGTGGTGCCGATCCGCAGGAACTCCCCGCGCACCGGCTGGCCGGCGATCTCCAGCGCCATGTGCTGGGACAGGTCCCCCTCGGCCACCGCGGCGATGACGCGCGCGACCTCGTGGGTCGGGCGGGCCAGGTCGTCGATGAGGGAGTTCGCTGCCTGGGTCATGTCCGACCAGCCGCCGGGGCTGCCCTGGTCCTCCATCCGCAGGGTGAGCCNCCCGTCGCGGCGGATCACCTTGCTGACCCGGGCCAGCTCGCCGGCATGGCGCTCCTGGATGGCGGCCAGCTCGTCGAACTTGCGCACCACGTCGCCGGCATACCCCTCCCGGGCCGGCAGGCGGGTGGCGAAGTCGCCCTCNCACAACCNGGTCAGACCGTGCAGGAGATCGGCGATCAGCTCATCCGACGAGGTGCGCGATGTCCGGGTCTCGTCCACGTCGCGGGTCGCATGAGGGACGATGGTCGCGATAGCGTCACCGCCGGGTGCAACGGGATCACGGCGAGCCGGGGCCTGCTGGTCGTCAGTGGAACTCATCGGTCTCCTACCTGAGCTCGGTCGGCACGATCGTCTCGGACGACGGGCCGGGCGGAGGAGCCCGGGCCAGGGGCGGTCTCCTCGGGGCACCGGCGTGGGCGGGCGTCGGTGGACAGGTGACACCAGCCGCCAGTATCCGCCTCACGATGGACAACGCAGGAGAGACTGAGCGACATGAATGGCGTAGGAGGGGGTCCGACGACGCCGACGCAGGCCATCACGCTGCCGCCGACGCCCGATTCCCCTCGGTCCGCGCGGCGCTTCGTGCTCGAGACGCTGCACGGCCGGCTCGACGACGACCTGCTCGACTCCGCGCTCCTGCTGGTCACCGAGCTGGTCACCAACGTCGTCGTGCACGCGGGCACCGCGGCCACCGTCGACGTCCGCCAGGAGGGCGACGGCGTTCGCGTCGGCGTCGCCGACCGGCACCCGGTGCGCATCGGCATGGCGCGGGTGAAGAAGGTGGACGTGCCGCGCCCGCCGTCGGCGTTCCCCGAGGAGGCCGACTTCGGCCTCGACGGGCTGCGCGAGGACGGCCGCGGCCTCGCCCTCGTCGACGCGCTCGCGACGAGCTGGGGCACCGAGCACCGTCCCGGCGGCAAGACCGTCTGGTTCCGGCTCGGTTCCGCGGACGTCCCGCAGGAGGACTCCACCGCCGACGACGAGGCGGTGATCGTGCCGGCCCAGATGCGCCCGGCACGGCTCATCGCCCGCGACACCGCGCGCGCCCTGACCGCCGAGGGCGAGGTGAACGAGCTTCTCGCGCAGCTCGTCGACGCCCTGACCGTGACCGCCGGGCTGGTGCGACGCCCCGGCCGCGACGGCGGCCGGGTCGAGACCGTGGCCACCCTTGGCGTCGTCGGCGAGGCCGACGAGGCGGTGGCGTTCCCGCTGGACCCGACCCAGTCGAGCCTCGGCGAGCTGCTGCTGTGGCCGGCGCCCGGGGCAGGCCCGGCCGGGCTCGACGTCGACCGCATCCGGCTGGCGACCCGGTGGATGGCGCTGGCCCTCGGCGGCGGCGACATGCGCCGCGCCGAGGAGCGCCGGATCGGGATGCTGTCGTTCCTCGCCGAGGCGTCNGACCTGCTCGCCGGCAGCCTCGACCTCGGCCATTCGCTGGCCCTGCTGGCCCGGCTGCCGGTCCCCCGACTCGCCCAGTGGTGCGCGGTCTACCTGCATCGGGAGAACGCCGATCCGGCGCTGTGGTCGGCCGCCCACGCCGAGGAGAACATGGCCGGCGCGCTGAGCACGGCGGCGGCCGACCCGGGCGGGGTGCNGATGGCCGCGGTGCGCTCCGCGAGCGGCGACCGGGTGCACTCGCTGACCGCGTTCGGCGGCCCGACCCTGGTGATGGTGCTCAAGGCCCGCCGCCGGGTGCTCGGGGTGCTCGCCCTCGGGCGCCCGGAGGGCAACGCGTTCGCCGCCGACGAGATCGACCTGCTCGCCGACCTCGCCCGCCGGGCCGCGTTCGCCATCGACAACGCCCGCCTCTACAGCCGCCAGGTGGAGCTCGCCGGCACGTTGCAGGCCGGGCTGCGCCCGCCGGACCTGCCGATGATCGAAGGACTCGATCTCGGCTCCGCCTACGGCGCCGCGCAGTCGGCCGGTCTGGACGTCGGCGGGGACTTCTTCGACCTGCTGTGGGGCCCGCTGGGCTGGACGATCGCCATCGGCGACGTCTGTGGCAAGGGCGCCGAGGCCGCGACGGTCACCGGGGTGGCCCGCGCCGTCCTGCGGCTGCTCACCGGGCGCGGCACCGACCTCGGCGAGGTACTGCTCGAACTGAACCGGACACTGCGTGACGCCGCCTCCTCGCACCCCAACGGTCAGGGCCGGTTCTGCACCCTGGCCGCGGCGTCGATCACGGGCCCCGCGAGCCTGCCCGGCGGGGGCCCGGCCGGGGACGCGCAGGCCGCCGGAATCCGGCTGCGGCTGTTCCTCGCCGGGCACCCCCAGCCGGTGGTGCTGCATGCCGACGGGCACGCCTCGCTCGTCGGCCGGCCCGGCACCCTGCTCGGCGTGCTCGACGACGACGAGGTCTCCTTCCCCGGCATCGACGTCACCCTCGGCGCCGGCGAGTCGCTGGTCTTCTACACCGACGGGGTGATCGAGGCCCGCGACGGCCGCGACCTGCTCGGCGAGGATCGGCTGCTGGCGGCGGTCGCCGGGTGCGCGGGGCTGTCGGCGCAGGGCATCGCCGACCGGGTGCTCGCCGCGGCCGAGCGCTTCGCCGGCGGCAACCTGCGCGACGACGTCGCGATCCTGGTCGCGCGGGTACCCGGCTGACCGGCCCCGGGTGGTGGCGACGGCCGTCACGTCCCCCCGCGACGAAGCCGGTCGGCGGCCATAAACGCAGGTCCGGCGTCCACAGCAAGATCGAATGCCGAGTGGGCATCGCCCCAAGGGGTGCGATCCGGATTCCGAGGCTTCAATCGGCCNTGAGCGGGTACACGATGAGCGATGTCCTCGTTGTTCAGGCTTGGTGGTAGATGAGCGCGTCTTCGGTTCCGATGGACGTGGTTCGGCAGGCGACCTCGCGTTGCCCACCCGCGACCCACATACTCGCCGAGCTTCCCTATCTGCCCTCGGCCGTTCCCCAGGCCCGTCGGGTCCTGCGGGAGGGCATGCGGATGGCGCAGCTCCCCGAGGACGTCCGCAGCACCGCCGAGCTGCTCGTCAGCGAGCTCGTGACCAACGCCGTCAAGTACGGCCAGCCACCGTTGTGGCTGCTCATCGAGATGCGCCCCGGGCTGATCCACGCTTCCGTCTCGGACACCTCGACCGTCCTGCCGCAGCGGCGCACGGCCGCGCCCGACGCCGAGGGCGGCCGCGGCCTGCTCGTCCTCGACGCCCTCGCCGGAAGCTGGGGGACGGTCATGGCGGAGTCGGGCAAGTACCTCTGGTTCGACCTGCCGGTGCCGCACGAGCCCGCCCCCGCCGGCGACGGCGAGGCCACGGCGACGGCCTCCCGCGACGGCGACCGCACCCCGGCGTCCGCCGGCACCTCGGACCCGACGGATTCCACCCGGGTCGCCGCGGGACACCCGCACCAGGGGCGTTCCGATGGACCCGCCTCGCCGTCCACGCAACCGCCGTCCACGCCACCGCCGTCCACGCCACCGCCGGACAAGGCTGCGCCCCCCGCCGCGCCGCGGGCCGCCCTGGTGTCTTCCGGCCTGCGCGCCGACGGGCCGACGGCGACGCCCGCGGCATCCACGACCTCCGCCATCTCCCAGCGGCGGTCCCGCCCCGGTTCGGGCAGGATCCGGCCGGCCATCTCCGGGCCGGGCGTCCCCCGATCGGACGACGGCCAGCCCGACACCAGGATCATCACCCGACTGTTCTGAGGCCCCGGGGCCGCCGCCCATGGAAGCGCGCAGGCGCCGGGCCGGCGCGACTCACTCCGTCGACAGCGCCGACGGCCTGGTGACCCGGGTGACCTTCTCGTAACGATCCAGTGTCACGATCTTGACCACGTCGCCGGTGTGCGGGGCGTGCAGAACCTGGTTGCCGCCAAGGTAGATGCCCACATGCCCCGGATTCGAGGGGGTTCCGTCCGATCCCGCGGCGAACAGCAGGTCCCCCGGCTGCCAGGCCGACAACGGCATCAGCGCGATGCTCGGACCGGAGGCGTCGACCTGGTCGTAGGTCGTGCGGGGCAGTCTGACCCCGGCCGCGGCGTAGGCCGCCTGGACGAGCGAGGAACAGTCCCAGGCATCCGGCCCGTTCGCGCCGAGCACGTAGGGATCACCAAGCTCACCGCGCGCGAAGGCGATCGCGGCCGCGGCCGCCTCGGTCGCCGGTCCGATCGGGGCGCTCGCGCTGCTGAGCGCCGCGGTCATGCCGGGCACGGCGGCGAGGATCGACTCGACGTAGCTCTGGGTCTCCGAAAAGGGCGGAACGCCCTGGTAGGCACGCACAGCGCCCGGGCCGGCGTTGTAGGCGGCGAGCATGAGCCGTACCGGGTCCCCGGGCACATCCGCGACCGCGGCGGCCACCGAGCAGTCGTAGGCGGCCGCAGACGGGATCGCGTCGGCGGGATTGAGAATGTCGGCCCGGCCGTCCCCGTCCCCGTCCCGGCCGTGGCTGGCCCAGGTGCCGGGCAGGAACTGCGCGATGCCGAGGGCGCCGACCGGTGATCGAGCACCGGGCCGGAAGCCGGACTCCTGCTTGAGCTGGGCGGCGAGCAGACCGGGACTGAGGGTGGCGCAGGTCTGACCGGCACTGAGGATCGCGCCCACGTAGGCGCCGGGGATCGTCCCGGCGTCCGCGTACTGGCCGGTTGCGCCGCCGGAGTCCCCGGAGATCGCCCCGCCGAAGATCGCGACAAAGCCCACGACCAGCACCATCGCCGATCCGGCGAGGATGGCCGCCAGCGGTGGCGTCGATGCTCCCTGCGCCGGCATGGTCTCGACCGCCATCGCCCGGGATCCACCCCCTCATCACGAGTCAGGACGACTTGATGCTGATCGCGGTGAAGACTCTGCTGCTTAATTCGGGGTTTGGGTTGCGAGTTGGTGGCTGAGGCGGGTGAGTCTGCTGGTGCGGGGTGTGAAGGCCGGTTGGTCGGGGTTCCCGTGGGCGTCGAGGCGGATGATGTTGACCGCGGTGGCGGAGAAGGCGTGTTGGAGGCGGGTCTTGGGTAGGCCGCAGTAGCGGGCGTAGCGCAGGCCGGTGACATCGAGGGCCTGGTTGATCGTGCCCTCGATCCCGGCGCGCAGCGCGTACCGGGTCTTCCAGGTGTCCGTGGCCTGTTCGGCGCGGGCGGCGGTGAGGGTCTCGTGGAGTTCTTGGGGGCGCAGGCTGAGGTAGCGGGTGCCACGCGCCGCGGTGGTGCACTCGGTGCGGGTGGGGCAGGGGTGGCAGTCGGTGTGGGCGAACTGCACGACGATGGCGTCCCGGTCGTGCTGGCGGACGGGGTACCAGCCGGTGCTGGTGTGGCCTTGCGGGCAGCGGGCCTGGCGGGCTTTCCAGTTGATCCGGAACGCGGCCTTGTCGAAGCCGGCGCCGGCTCTGGCCTGGGGTGAGTGGTCGAGNAGGGCGGGGGTGACCATGGTGATGCCGCGGGTGGCGGCGTCGTGGATCAGGTCGGCGGAGNAGTAGCCGGCGTCGAGGTAGTGCTCGGCGGGGGCGAGGCCACGCTCGGCGAGGGCGGCCTGGACGGGCAGGGTGGCCTTCACGTCGGGGACGGTCGCCTGGGTGGTGAGAACGTCCGTGATCAGCCGTAACGGCAACGCTTCGGCTTCGGCTTCGGCTTCGGCTTCGGCTTCGGCTTCGGCTTCGGCTTCGGCTTCGGCTTCGGCTTCGGTGGGAGGGTCGCAGGTTTCGGTGAGGTGGACCTTGTAGCCGCACCAGAACAGGTCGTCGCCCTTGGCCGCCCACCGCGCGTCGCGGTCNTANGGGGAGGCCAAGCGGCGATGTCCGGGCGGGACACCCTGCTGGTCGGCGTCCCGCTTCACGATCACCTCCCGTCCCCGGCTGTCGGTNGACAGGTAGTAGGTCTGCACCAGCATCTGCTGTAGGAACGCCACCGCGGGGATCTCGCGCGGCCAGCCGGGTGCGGTGGGCGCGCCCACCGCCCGGCACACCGCGAGCGCGTCNTGGCCGAACACCACCGCGAGGCGGTCCCGGGCCGCCGTCGACGACGGCATCGTCCATCCGTTGACCCGCTCGCCGTAGCGGTGCGCCAACTCGTCGACGTTCAGGGTGTCGGCCAGCCAGTCNGGGGCCGCGACCGCGAGGGCCTCCAACGCCGCCCGCACACTCTCCCCGGCGAGCTCGGTCCGGTTCAGGTCCCGCACCACGCTGATCACATGGGTGGAGTCGGTGCGCGCCCGGCCACCGGCGCCGATCAGGCCCCGCTCACGGCAGACCTCCACGAGCCGGTCGAACACCACCCGTTCCAGGCCATGGTCGGCCAGGCGGGTCCGGAACCGGGACAGCACAGTGGCGTCGAACCCGGTGTCGGTCAGTTCCGCGCCGAGGGCGTACTTCCAGTCGATCGCGCGGACCGCCATCGCCGCGGCCTGCCGGTCGGTGAGGTTCTCGGTGAACTGCAGCACCGTGACCAGCGACAACACCGCCGGCGGCAGACCCGGCGCCCCCCGCCGGCCGAACGCCGGGGTGAACGGCTTATCGACGAACACCTCGGCGAGCCGGTCCCGCAGCCGCATCGCCGGCGTCCCCCGCGGGAACGCCGCCCGCGCGACCGCCACGGTCTGCGCCGGGATCTCGGGCAGCCCCTTCGGCTGCAACGACATGTGCCCCACCTCCCGCGGCCCACGAGGCGACCCGGACCGCAGAGGAGATCATGCCGCACCCACGACACCCAGCCGAATTAAGCAGCAGAGTCAACAACCAGCTCAAAACCCATCTCCGCGGCCCCGGGCGAGTCCTACGGTCCCGTCTTCCGGACCTGGTCTACCAGGAGATCTGGTCCTATCTGATCGTCCACCATGCGATCAGTGACCTGACCGCGCAGGCGTCCGCCGCCGCGGACCTCGACCCGGACTCGATCTCTTTCGCCAAGGCCCTCCGCCTGATCCGCCGTACCGCCACCGGGACGGCGGACATTCCCCCCTCAGGACTGGACTGACCACCTTCCCAAGCACCTGTCCAACCTCGCCCGGCTCCTGATCCCCGACCGCCGTGAACGCACCTGCCCCCGCGCGGTGAAACGCGCCCGCCACAACAACTACCGCGTCAAAAAACCCGGCGAGGCCGCCAGCATCNGCCATCACGCTCCAGCGACGGCCAGGATCCACACCCTCAACCGAACATGATCAAAATAGGCTACGTGGCATTGACCCCAGGCTGGCCGCCGAGCAGGAAGACGATCGGAACCTCCTGCCACCGCGCCCCCGCGAGCAGTTCGGGAACGATCTCGTGGACGAAAATCTCCTGGTGGCTCTTCGGATCGAGCCTGAACTCCTCGGTCACTGCCGCTCTTCTCGGAGCTGCCTAGCCCGCGGTCCGTACTCCTGGAGCACCCGGGCGACTGCAGACGGGCCCCCGGCAATCATTCGACGCCGCTCGGCGGCCAGGGCGGCACGCTCCGCCCGGAGACTNTGCGCCACCGTCTCGTCCGGCTCCTCAGCCAGCAGACTGGAGATCCTGGCGGTCAAGGCTCCCAGGATCCACTCCGCAACCTCAAGATCGACCCCTTGGTCGAACGTTCGTGCTGGCAGAGCATCACCCAGCAGAGAGCGCCGCCGCTTCACCGGCTCAGTCATCAGGATCCTCCCGGCGTCTACGCGTAGACGATAACATCGGTTCGCACCGTAGGTGAGGACAGGGCGCCGAATTACCCGGGGCACGGAAGCGCCTGATGTTTTTGCTCGGTCGAATCCGCCGCCACCGATCTGGATCGATGGCGGCCTCCACCGCGACCCCTTCGACGAGAACGCCGGCGCAGGGGAAACCGCCACCGTCCCTGCGGAGCGGCAGATCCGATCCCGCATCGAGCAAACGGCCTCGCCGTCCGGCTGCAGGCGGACGGCGGACGGCGGACGGCGGACGGCGGACGGCGGACGGCGGACGGCGGACGGCGGGCGGCGGACGGTCAGTTGTCGCACGAGCAGGGAGCCTTCATGAAGTGGCGGGTTCATCAGGAGCGGTCCGTCTTCCAGACGCCCTGGGTCAACCTCGCCTACCTCGACGTGGAGCAGCCGGACGGGCAGCGGGCGGAGTATCACGTGGTCCGGCTGCGCGATGTCGCCATCACCTCGCTGCTGGACGAGTCGCGGCGGGTACTCATGCTGTGGCGGCACCGGTTTGTCACTGACACCTGGGGCTGGGAACTGCCGATGGGTCTGGTGGAGGACGGCGAGGAACCCATCGACGCCGCCGCCCGGGAACTGGAGGAGGAGACCGGCTGGCGCCCGGGGCCGCTGCGGCCCCTGATCTACGCGCAGCCCGCGAACGGCATCACCGACGCGCAGCACTTCGTGTTCCGGGCGGACTCCGCCACGTTCACCGGACCGCCCACGGAACGCAACGAGTCGGATCGCATCGAATGGATACCGCTCGGCGAGATCGGNGAGCTCATCCGCCACCGAAAGATCGTGAGCAGCGCCACCCTCGTCGGCGTCATGGCCCTGCTCNTTGATGAACCGTGAACGCCGGCCCGGGCCAGCCTCCGGGTCACCCGCCATGGACCCTCGGGACACCGCCGAATTCAGCAAGCCCGCCGGGCGGCGAAGGTGGGTACCGGGATGCCTCCGTCGATGCAGCCCACCGGGCGGACGGGAATTCCGCCAGATACACGTCAGAGCACGGGGAGCCAGCCACGGCCGACGACGCATCGCCAGATCCGACCGCCCGAGGTGGCTGATCCGCCGATGACGAGCTGACCGGTGGTCACGCAGTCCGCCGGCCGCGGATCGACGACGCTCAGTCTGACCCAGGGATGGAAGATGTCACCGCCCTGGTGCACGTTGAAGTTGTCGCCGAACACGCTCGCCCCGCCCGCCTTGTTGACGGCGAAGATAGGCTGGTTAAAATTATCGTACACAATGAGTAGCTGACCGTTCGGCCCACCGGTGGACTGGATGCGCAGCCCCTCGCTCGCCTGGTTCGTCGCCCGGAAGACCCAGGGATTGTCGAAAGATGTGCCGGACGCATACGCATAGCCACCGCCACCCAGAACTGCACCGAGCAGTACGGCCCCCAGAAGAAGGGGGACGGCGGTTCGGTACCGATGCCCGGACACGCGCCCACGCAGAAACGAAAGCATGAGAATTCCCCCCGCACAACCGGCTTCGGATCGGCCGTTGCCACGACCACACGGATCACCGACGCGACGCCGGGCGAACACGACCAGCAGACCAGAAGGCCGAGACCAAGGAACCACCGAAAGCAGCCGATCAGGCTGTAACCGAAGAGGAGACCACCTTCATACTTGGTAGACGGAACGGACTGGTCGGCTTGATCGGCCCGGACGATAATTCACCACACGCCGGCGGTAGTCGGCCGTCATCCGCGGCCGACCGGGTGGATCGAGCCCGGCAACCACATTGGATGCGACCAGGACAAGTCTAGCCGAGTCGCGTTGTCTGTACATAGAGAATTTTGCAGCCATTGCGTTGCGTGGAGACAAAACAGCCTATTTACCATTCTTCCGACTAACACGCACAGCCATCGACATTGCTGCCCGTCCGCCGGACGCGATAGACACGGGTCCTCCCCTGGGTTCCCCATCGACCGCAGGGGACCGGCGGTGGAGCGGACGCCTGCGTCGGGGCTCGGGTTCGGCCGGGCATCCCGCCCGTCCCGCGCCCGGTGACGTTCGTCTGCGACGGGTCCGACCGGGGCCCCGCCGCGAGACCCCGGCGACCGCCCGTGTCACCCGCCCTGCGGACCGCCGTCGGCCGATGTCGCAAGCACGATGCGGCGCGGCCGAGGATGGCCGAGGAAGTCCGCGAGCGCGAACTCGTAGCCGTAGGCTCCGGCCAGCGGGAAGACGATGACGTCGCCGGGCCGCACCGATCCGACCGTGATGTCGCGCGCGAGAGTGTCCTCCGGGGTACACAGCTCGCCCACGACGGTGACCGGACGTCCGGTCGTGTCGACGCCCCCGTTCTCTCCCGCGCCCCCGACGTCCTCGGCTTCTTTCTGTTTCTCCGCGCCGCTCGGATGGGACCTCGCCACGACCGCGAAGTTGTGCACGATCTCCCAGGAGGTCGGCAGGGCGAAATGGTGGATGCCGCCGCGCAGCACGACGAAATCGGTCCCGTAGGAGCGTTTGACGTCGATCACCTCGGCGGCGTACCAGCCGCAGTCGGCCACGAGCAGCCGGCCCGGCTCGAAGATCACATCGACGCCGGCTGGGACCGATAGCCGCGCGAGGCCCTCCCCGAACCGGTCCAGGTCGAAGGGCCGCTCGCCGCGCCGGTCCGGCTCGAACGGCACGCCAAGTCCCCCACCCACGTCGACCACCCGCAGGTCGATCCCGGCGTCGGCGGCCGTGCGCTCGGCGAACCCGAGGCACCAGCGGACGTAGTCCAGATGGGCGGCTGCGTCGAGGTTGCCCGACACCGCGTGGACATGGAATCCGGCCACGTCCAGATGGGGCAGACGCTTCGCCAGATCCAGCACGGCCGGCACCTCCGACTCGGGCACCCCGAACGCGCTCGGCCGTCCCCCCATCTGCAGGGAGCCCGTGAGGGAGACCCGCGCCGGGTTCACCCGCACCGCCACGGTGACCCGCCGACCGAGCCGCGCCGCGACAGCCTCCAGCCGCCGTAGCTCACCCGGGCTCTCGACGTTGACGATGGACACGCCGGACTCGACCAGCGCGGTCAGCAGAGTGACCGACTTCGCCGGGCCGGACGCGACCAGGTAGGGCGATCGGGCGGCGGCCACTCGGCCGTAGGTCGCCAGGGCCAGGCGCATCTCACGCACCGAAGAGACCTCGAAACCGTCCACCCCACCGAGACCGGGGACGACGGCGTTCGGGTCCAGTCGGGGGACCACGATGTCCTCGCCGGCCTCGGAAGCGGCGGACGGCAGGTCCAGACGGGGGACGGCACACCCGCGGTCCGCGCCGGTGGCGGCGGCCTCCTGGCCCACTCCGGGGACGGCCGACCGGTCCGCGCCCAGGAGGGTGGGGTGCGTCCTGGCCAGACCCGAACGGCCTGCGCCGGTGCCCCGCAGCAGCGCGTCGAGGACCGGCGGGAAGCCGTTGGCCTTCACCGCGTAGCAGAGTGCCGCCCAGCCAGGCAGGCAGGCACGCAGCGCGGCGGCGTTGCGCGCGGCGACGGTCGGGTCGTAGAGGTAGGCGCTGATCTCCGCCGTCCCCGCCGGTCGATCGCGCACCGCCGCGAGCACCGCGAGGGGTAGGCGCTCCGCGGGCAGGGCATGCAGCGGAGCCGCGGACGGCGGCAGGTCCATCCGAGTCCTCCTCCCCGGGGCCCGGTCATCGCCCGATCGGACCACCACGCCGTTCCCACAGTGACGAATGCGGCGTATTCCGCGCAATAAAATGCCGAATGCGTGGTCGACCCGGCTCCGCGCTCCTCCGGCGACGACGGCCGCAGCGGCCCGGGCGCAGGGGTGATCAGCCCATTTGAGCGGGGCGGAATCGGGCCACGCACCGACGGCACAGCCACGTCCCAAGACAGACACGACCATGCCAGCCGGAGAGTCCACCCCCGGGTGTGCGCTCGGACACTGCCCGAATGGCGGGGGCCCGAGCCAGGGAGGGCCTCAGGAGCAGCAATTCCACGACGATGCAGGGCATCCAGGCGGACCATGGAGGGATCCGCCGATGGTGCCAGACGCGACCGTATCCTTGCGCGGAGCAACAGCTCGCCGCGGAGTTAGGTTAGGCTTCCTTGAACACGGTCCGCTCGAAAGGGAGTCGCCCGCAATGACGATTTCCGCTCGAAACGGCATCAGCACCAGCATCGACCCGGTCCCCCCGGCCTGGGATCCCGCCGCCATCCTGGCGCGGCAGCGCGAGCGGGAGTCGTCCGCCCGAACCTACGCGCGCACCCTCCCGATCGTGCCGGTCCGCGCGGGCGGAGCCACGGTCGTCGGCGCGGACGGCCGGAGCTACCTGGACTGCCTGTCCGGTGCCGGCACTCTGGCCCTGGGCCACAACCATCCGGACGTGGTCCAGGCGATCACCGCGGCGCTCTCCCGCGGCGCCCCCCTGCACACCCTGGACCTCGCCACCCCCGAGAAGGACGCGTTCACCGAGGAGCTTCGGGCCTGCCTGCCACCGGGGCTGGGCAGCGATGTCAAGCTGCACTTCTGCGGTCCGAGCGGGGCCGACGCGGTGGAGGCGGCTATCAAGCTCGCCCAGACGGCGACCGGAAACCAGACCATGCTCGCGTTCACCGGTGGCTACCACGGCATGACCGCGGGCGCGCTGGCCGTGACCGGCAACGTCGCCGTCAAGAACCCGTTGCCGGCCACGGCCTCGGTTGTCCGATTGCCCTTTCCCTACCCGTACCGGTGCCCGTTCGGGGTGGGATCCCCGGCCGGCCGCGCCGCCGGTCCGGACGGTGCGGAACTCTCCATCCGCTACATCGAACGGCTGCTGGATGACCCGCTCGGCGGGGTCACCGATCCGGCCGGACTGATCGTGGAGGTAGTCCAGGGAGAGGGTGGCGTGGTCGCGGCGCCGGACGGCTGGCTGCGGGCCATCCGGGAGATCACCCGCCGGCGCGGCATCCCGTTCATCCTCGACGAGGTGCAGACCGGGGTGGGGCGGACCGGACGGTTCTGGGCCGCGCAGCACAGCGGGATCACCCCCGACATCCTCGTGATGTCCAAGGCGATCGGCGGCGGACTGCCGATGGCCGTGATCGCCTACCGGGCCGAGCTGGACGTCTGGACGCCCGGCGCGCACACCGGCACCTTCCGCGGCAACCAGCTCGCGATGGTCGCCGGCCGTGCCACCCTGNGCCGGGTGCGCCAGGACGGACTCGACGAACGCGCCGCCCGCCTGGGCTCCCGCCTGTTGGCCGGCCTCGAGGATCTCGCCCGTGACCGTCCGTACGTGGGGAACGTGCGCGGCCGGGGGCTCATGCTCGGCGCCGAGCTGGTCGATCCGACGATCGAGGCGGACGCGGTCGGCGCGCATCCCGCCGATCCCCGGCTCGCTGCCCTGGTCCGGGCCGAGTGCCTCCGCCGTGGACTGATCATCGAGCTCGGTGGGCGGCACGGGGCGGTCATCCGGCTCCTACCACCCCTGATCATCGGCGAGGAGGAGAGCGAGCGCGCCCTGGCGATCCTCGCCGACGCCGCCGATGCGGCCGTGCGGCGGCTCACCGCCGACGCCACCGGGCGTCCGACCACGTGAGCGAAGCGCCGGAGCCCCGGCGGGGCCTGAACGAGCTCGTCGGGCTGACCCTCGCCGCGCTGGCCGAGGGCCGGCGTCGGCGCGGCGGACCGCTGCCGGCCGGTGGACCCGCGCGAGTGCGTGCGGCGATCCAGGCCGCCCTCGGCGTATCGCCCAACCGCACCAGCCTGCTCACGCGCACCGGTATTGGCGCCACGGCCGCGCTCACCGGCTTGGTGGAGGCCCTCGCGGCCGGGTCCGTGGACCCGGCGGACCCATGGTGCGCCGCCCATCTGCACTGCCCCCCGCTGCCCGTGGCGGTCGCCGCCGACCTCGCCGTGAGCGCCCTCAACCCGTCCCTGGACTCCTGGGATCAGGCCCCGGCCGCGACCACGATCGAGACCGAGGTCGTCGCCGCGCTCGCCGGGCTGGCCGGCTTCGACCCGGATCGGGCCACCGGCACGATCACCACCGGCGGCACGGAGTCCAATCTCATGGGCCTGCTTCTCGCCCGGGATGCCGCCCGCCCGGGGGCCGCGGGGACAGCCGGTGGGGTTACGGAAGCGGCGGGGCCGAACGGGCGGCTGCGCGTGTTCCGCTCGGCTGCCGCGCACCTGTCGGTGGACCGCGCCGCCGCGGTGCTGGGCCTCGATGCCCCGCCGGGGGCCACCATCCCCACCGACGGCCAGGACCGGATGCGGGTCGACCTGCTGCGACGGACGCTCGCCGAGTACCCCGGCCCGGCCGTCGTCGTGGCCACCGCGGGCACCACCGACGCCGGGGCCGTCGACCCGCTGCGCGAGATCGCGGCTGCGGTCGAGGAGCACCGGCGCCGGCTACGCGGGCGGCGACCCCCGGCGGCACCGGCCGGAANGGGCCATCTCACCTCGTCCGGCTGGTTGCACGTGGACGCGGCATACGGCGGCGGCGCGCTGTTCTCCGACCGGCTGGCCGGCCACCTGGACGGGCTCGCGCTCGCCGACTCGGTGTCCCTGGACCTGCACAAGCTGGGCTGGCAGCCGGCTCCGGCCGGCGTCTTCCTGACGCCCCGTCCGGACGAGTGGCCCAGCCTGCGCGCCGCGCATGCGGACTACCTCCGCTCCGAGGACGACGAGGCCGCCGGCTTTCCCAGCCTCCTGGACCGGTCCCTGCGGACCACCCGCCGCGCGGACTCCTTCCCGATCGCGGTGACGTTGCGCGCGCTCGGCCGCGACGGGCTGGGCGCCCTGGTCGACGCCTGCCACGATCTCGCCCGGCACGCGGAACGGACCGTCCTCGCCGATCCCCGCCTCGAGGCCGCCTTTCCGGTCACGCTGAGCACGGTCGTCTTCCGCTACCGGCCGCAGGCCGGCGCCACCGGCTCGGCGGCGGACTGCACCACCGATCGACTGAACCGGCTCAACGCGGACATCCGTCGCACGCTGCTGCTCGACGGGCGCGCGGTGGTCGGCCGGACCCGAGCGGGACCCGATCGGGCCGTGCACCTGAAGCTCACCCTGCTGAATCCCGACGCCACCGAAGCCGACGTGGACGCGCTGCTCCGCCTGATCGCCGCGATCGGCGACGAACTCGCCGGCGCGGACGGCGGTGNCATCGGGAGCGCCTCGTGACCGGAGACCAGCCCACGGCTGCGGCCATCGCTGATGATCTCGTCACCGAGACTCTCCTGCGCTGCTGGCTTCGGGAGACCGGCGCGCTGCCGGCCGCCGGCGCCCGCGCGATCGACGTCAAGCTGCCGGCGTCGGGCCTGTCCGTCCGGGCGACGATGACCCACCGCTCGCCGTCCGGGTGGCACCGGTTCGCCCAGCCCGAGCTAGTCTCCCCGGCGGGCGCGCCGTCGGCCGTCGACGCCGGCCTGCTCGCCGCGCTCCTCGTCCGGGAGATCACCGCGGAACAGGGGCTGCCCGCCGCCCACGGGGCCGAGGCGCTGGACCGGATCCTCGATTCGGCCTGCCGGATCGCCGCCCATCTCGACGCCCGTCGGACACAGGGGCACCCGAGTGCCGTCCCCCCGTTCCTCGCCGCCGAGCAGGCGTCGCTCACGGGCCATCCCTTCCACCCGGCCGCGATGAGCCGGCAGGGGGCCTCCGACCGGGCGATGGCCGCCTACTCCCCCGAGCGGGCCGGCTCCTTCGCGCTGCACTGGTTCGCCGCTCATCCCTCGGTGGTGTCGACGTCGGTCGCCCCAGCGGCCGAGCGCAGCCCCACGGCGACATCGCCGGCGGGCCGCCATCCGGTCACGCGCCTGCTGACCGAGCTGTACGGCGGCGGTGCCGCCCACAGCGAGGCGGCGGGGTGCCGCCCGATCGGAGCAGGCCCGTCGGCACCGACCGGCGCCGACCTGGGCGGTCTGCCGGACAGGTGCCTTCCACCCGGCTACGTTCCGGTGCCGGCCCATCCGTGGCAGGCCCGTGAACTCACCGAACGCGCGGACAGCCCCCTTGCCCGGCTGCTCGCCGACGGCCGCCTCGTGGACCTCGGCGAGTCGGGCCCGCTGTGGTANCCGACGTCGTCCCTGCGCACGGTCTGGCGGCCGGACCGCCGGGTCATGCTCAAGCTCTCCCTGGGCCTGCGGATCACCAACTCTCGCCGGGTCCTGCATCTCGGGGAGCTTCGACTGGCAGAGATGATCACCAGGCTGGTCGACGCGGGCCTCGGTGCCGCTCTCACCGCCCGACATCCGGACTTCCACCTCATCGGGGAGCCCGACTGGGTGGCGGTCACCCATGNGGACCGGTCCCCACCATCCGGGAGATCCGAGCGGCTGGGCATCCCCCGGTCGGCCGGGACGTTCGGCGAGTCCTCGGACGGCAGCAACGGCGTGGTGGGGCTGGAGACCGCCATCCGCACGAACCCCTTCGGCCCGACCGATCGGGCGATGAGCCTGGCGGCGCTGATCGCGCCCCGGCCCGATCGGGCGGCGGACAGCCGCGGTCGGTCCCGGGCGGCGATGCTCCCCCGCCTGCTCATCCGGCTGGCCGACCGCCGGGGAGAATCCCCCCAGGAGCTCGCCGAGACCTGGTTCGGGCGCTACCTGAGCGTGCTCGCAGCGCCCGTGCTCGACCTGTACCTGTGGTTTGGTGTGGGCGTTGAGGCGCATCTGCAGAACACCCTGATCAGCCTGGACACCGACGGCTGGNCGGTGGCCGGGTGGTACCGCGACAGCCAGGGCTACTACGTGGCCGCCTCGGCCGCCGCAGCCATGGAACGCCTGCTACCCGGCTTCGCCATGGGCCTCGACGCGATCTTCGACGACGAACTGGTGGCGGAACGCATCATCTACTACCTGTTCGTGAACAACGTCTTCGCCGTGGCAGGGGCCCTGGGCGCGGCCGATGTCGCCGACGAACACCGCCTGCTCGGGCGAGCACGCAATCTGCTGTCCCGGATGGCCTCAGACACCCGATCGGACCACAGCCCGGCCGGGCCACCCGCCGTCCGCCGCCGGCTACTCGACACCCTCCTGACGGCCGCCACCCTGCCCAGCAAGGGCAACCTGCGCACCTGTGTGGACGGCCGCGACGAGCTGATCGGACCGGTGGCCACCCAGTCGGTCTACGTACAGATTCCGAACCCGCTGTTGGAGGCCGCCCCGTGATGTCCCGCATCCCGCCCGAACCCCGCGACGAGCCGCCGCGGACCCCGGTCACGGTGCCGGCATCCGGCCTCCCCCATCCGGAGGCACCGGACTACGACGTTGTAGGGGTCGGGCTGGGGCCGTTCAACCTGTCACTGGCCGCACTGGCCGACGGCCTCCCCGGTCTGCGGGCCGCCTTCTTCGAGCAGGCGCCGGCATTCACCTGGNACCCCGGCCTGCTGCTGGAGGGCANGACCCTGCAGGTGCCGTTCCTCGCCGACCTGGTCACCCTCATCGATCCGACCAGCCCATGGTCGTTCCTGTCCTACCTGCAGGCGCACGACCGGCTCTTTCGCTTCTACCTCTACGAACGCTTCCACATCCCCCGCCGCGAGTACGACGCCTACTGCCGGTGGGTCGCCGAGGGCCTGCAATCCACCCATTTCGGCGCCCGGGTGGAGGCGGTCCGCTGGCATCCCGACGCCGGGTTGTTTCGCCTCGTGGTCAGGCAGACGGCCCCGCCTGCTGCGACGGCGCACGCAGAGCCCTCCGACCGGGCTGGCACCTGGTCCACCCGGGTGGTGACCGCGAGGCATGTGGTGCTCGGAATCGGCACCGAACCGACCATGCCACCCGCCTTCGCGGGAGTCGCGGGTGACCGGGTGTTTCACTCGGCGTACTACCGCGAGCGGCGCACGTCCCTGGCCGGACTATCCCACGTCGCCGTGGTCGGATCGGGCCAGTCCGGCGCCGAGGTGTTCGCCGACCTGCTGCGCAACCAGCAGACGGCGGCGCAGCACCTGACCTGGATCACCCGCACCCCAGCCTTCGCGCCGATGGAGTACTCGAAGCTGGGCCTCGAACAGTTCACCCCCGACTACGTGCGCTACTTCCACGGCCTGGAGCAGGGCCGCAAGGACGCGCTCGTCCCGGCGCAGTGGCAGCTCTACAAGGGGATCGACGCGGACACCATCGCAGAGATCTACGACCTGCTCTACGAACGGACGATCGACGGTGGCGACGAGGCGGTCACGCTGCTGCCGGGGGTGTCGGTGCAGTCGGCGTCGCTGGACGGCGAGCGGGGAGAGACAGTGCTCGACTGCCGCCACGATGATCAGAACCGGGCCTTTGCGCTGACCACGGACGCGGTGGTGCTGGCCACGGGATACGCCGCTCGGCGCCCGGCCCTGCTCGATCCGATGGTCGGGCTGCTGGCTCTCGACGACGGAGGTCGGTTCCAGATCGACGCCCGTTACCGGATCGCCACCGACCCCAGCGTGACCGGACATCTCTACGTCCAGAACGCCGAGCTGCACACCCACGGGGTCGGTGCCCCCGATCTCGGCCTGGGTGCCTGGCGGGCCGCGGTCATCCTCGATGACCTGACCGGAGGACACGCATACCGACTGCCGCCGCCTTCGGCGTTCACGACCTTCGGTGCCCCTCCCCGGACGGGCGGGTCCCACCACGCACCGCGGGCCACGGCGACAACAGCGCCGACGGGCCATGTCGGGCCCGGCAGCGCCGCCGCCTCCCCGGCGGCGGATGGTGGGGGGCGTCGGGAACCCGACGGCGCGCGGGATGCAGCCTCCGATCGGGGGGTACGGCGGCATCCCGTGATGCTCGGGGAGGCCGACCGGTGACCCTCCGCCCACCTGCCGCAGGATCCCCGCCGCCGGTTGCGAGGCCGGGCGGGTCAGCCGACCGCTGGCGGCAGGCCGGTCGCATACTGCTGACCAAGCTCATCGCGGAACTCGCCTACGAGGATCTGCTCAGTCCGCAGATCGAGGACTACACCGGTGACACGGACCTCGCGGAGCATCCCCCGATCGGCCGGGGACCCGCGCTGGCCCACCGGCTGGTGACAGCCGGCGCCGTCTACCGATTTCGCGCCCGGCGGGGCACGTTCGGATCCTGGTGGATCGATCCCGCGAGCCTCACCCGCACCGCCCCGCCGGTCGACGGGCAGGGGACCATCCTGTCTCCCCCGAGCGGACCGGACGACCGCCGGCCGGTCGACCCGCGTGGCCAAGGGCGGATCGACGAGGCTGCCGCCGACGACCCGGTGCGGTTCCTGCGGGATGCGCAGTCCCTACTCGGATGGCCCGATCCGGTCCTCGCCGACGTGGTGCGCGACCTGCTCGCCACCCAGTCGGCCGATCAGCACCTTCTGGCCACGGCGTCGCCCGCGGCCCTCCTCGCCCGCCTGCCCTTCGTCGCGTTGGAAGGACATCAGTCGGGCCATCCCTGCCTCGTCGCCAACAAGGGACGCCTCGGCTTCGGCGCGGCCGCCAGCCGATACACCCCGGAGGCCCGGTCGCCCTTCCGCCTGCGCTGGGTGGCAGCGCATCCCGCGATCGGGCGGTACTGGGACATCGCCTCGACCGGTCCCGGCCTACCGGACGGGGCCGCCGCGGACCAGTCGGGCAATGCAGCTCTGGTCCGCGCGGAGCTAGACACCGAAACCCGCGTCCGCTTCGCCGACGTCCTCGCCCGTGCCCTGGTGGCCACTGCACCACCGCGGGACGCCGCCGCCCAGGCCAGCCACCTCCCAACGCCCACGGCACCCCCTTCGTCCACCGACCTCGGCCCGCTCACCGACCTCGGCCCATCCAGCTGCCGCGCCCCATCCAGCGAGCCCGACCCGTCCAGCGAGCCCGACCCGTCCAGCGAGCCGGGCCTGTTGGCCGTCGGAGCGGCGGCCGAGGACTACGTCTGGCTGCCGGTGCACCCATGGCAGTGGGAGAACGTGATCGTCCCGCTGTTCGCCGCCGAGCTCGCCACGGGTCTGCTGGTCCCGTTGGGCGAGGGACCGGACCGGTACCTCCCGCTGCAGGCCGTCCGCACGCTGGCCAACATCGACCGGCCGGAGCGGCGCAACGTCAAGCTTGCCCTGATGATCCGCAACACCCTGGTCTGGCGTGGCATGTCCGCGGCGGACGCCGCCGCCGGGCCGGCAGTGTCGCGCTGGCTGCTCGACCTGCGCGACGCCGATCCGTTCCTGCGGGAGGTGACGGGGGTGCTGCCGCTGTCCGAGGTGGCCGGCGCCGCCGTCGGCCACCGGGCCTACGATGCCATCCCCGGCGCGCCCTACCGGCTGCACGAGTTGCTCGGCGTGATCTGGCGCGATCCGGTGGAGCGGCATCTCGTCGACGGGGAGCAGGCTCGCAGCCTCGCGTCGCTGCTCACGATCGGGTCGGACGGACGGTCCCTGGCTGCCGAACTGGTGGCCCGATCGGGCCAGTCGGCCCGCGACTGGCTTGGCGCCCTCTTCACCGCGTTGCTGCCGCCACTGCTGCACTACCTGTACCGGTACGGGGTCGCCTTCACCCCGCATGGCGAGAACATCATCTGCATCTTCGACGCCGAGCAGCTACCCCGACGGATCGCGGTGAAGGACTTCGGCGCCGACATCGAGCTGGTGGACGGCGACTTTCCCGAACGCGCGGGCATGCCCACGCAGGCGGCCGCGCACTGCCGCCGCTGGCCCGGGCCGTTGCTGGCCCACTCGGTGCTCTCCGCCGTGTTCGCCGGCCACTTCCGTTACTTCTCCGTGCTCGCGGCGGATCATCTGCAGGTCGAGGAGGGCGAGTTCTGGCGGCTGGTCCGGGCGGCGGTCGANGGCTATCACGCGCGGTTCCCCCAGCTGGGGGAACGCTTCCGCGAGATCGATCTGCTCACGCCGCGGTTCGACCGGGTCTGCCTCAACCGCGAGCAGCTCGCCGGCGCCGGGTTCCACGACCGGGCGGACCGGGACGGCGGGTTCGACCTGATGCACGGGAAGGTGGCCAACCCGGTGGCGGCGGTGACCTCCCACGGGCCGGCGTCCCAGGCCGAGGTTTCGATGGCACGAACGGAGGACCAGTGACGTCGCTGCCAGCGCCGATACCACCCGCCCGCTCGGCGGGGCCCGCCGAGCGGCCGAGCCCGGCCGAACCGGCCGGCCACCCGCCCGCCCCCGCACCGCCGCAGCCCGCCGCCCCGGCATCGCCACCCGATCGGACCAGTACCAGCGACGGTGCCGGCCCGCGATCGGCGGACGCCGACCCCCAGGCCCTGGCAGATCTCCAGGCGCTGGCAGATCCGCAGGCCCTGACCGATCCGCAGGCGGCGGGCGTCGAGGCTCTGCACCGGCTGCTGACCGGCGACCACGCCGTCGAGGAGGTGGTCGTCGCCACCGTCGACCTGCAGGGCCGGCTGGTCGGCAGCGCCGTGTCCCCCGACCACTTCACCGGCGAGGTGCTCGCCGACGGGATGGGGGCGTGCACCTACCTGCACGCCGTCGACGTGGACATGCAGACCGACGGCGGCTATCCGCGCACTCCCTGGTATGACGGCTTCGGCGATCTTCGACTCCGACCCGATCTGACCAGCCTGCGCCGGGCACCGTGGCGCCCGTCCTGCGCGGTGGTCCTGGCGGACGCGACCTGGCCCGACGGGTCCCCCGTGGACGTCGCCCCCCGAGCGGTGCTGCGCCGCCAGCTCGACGCGCTCGCCGCCGCCGGACTCACCGCCCTCGTCGGGACCGAGCTGGAGTTCCTGGTCTTCCGCGAGTCCTACAAACGGGCGGCGCGGCGTTCCTGGTCGAGGCTTACTCCGGCCAGCCGCTACAACATCGACTACGCACTGTTCGGCACCGAGGAACTCGACGATCTGACCCGCCGCATCCGGCGGGCCATGGCCGACGCCGGGATCGCGGTCGAGTCGGCTCGGGGCGAGGTCCATCCGGGCCAGTACGAAATCGTGTTCCGCTACGCCGAGGCGCTCCAGGCGTGCGACAACCACGCCCTCTACAAGACGACCGCCAAGAAGATCGCCGCCGCGTCGGCGCAGGCGTTGACCTTCATGGCGAAGTACGACGAGGGCGAGGGAAACTCCTGTCACGTCCACCTCTCCCTGCGGGGGGTGGACGGGGACGAGCCGGTGTTCGCGGCCGCGGCCGGTGCCGGCCGATCCGACACCGCAGGGATGTCGCCGCTGATGTGCTCGTTCGTCGCCGGCCAGCTGGCCTGCATGGCCGACTTCACGTTGCTGTTCGCGCCCAACGTCAACTCCTACAAGCGGCTCGCCCCCGGCACGTTCGCGCCNACCGGGGTGAGCTGGGGGCGCGACAACCGGACGTGCGCCGTACGCGTCGTCGGCAGCGGGACGGGGCTGCGCATCGAGCACCGCGTGCCCGGCGGGGACGCCAACCCCTACCTCGCCGTGGCCGGCATGATCGCCGCCGGCCGGTTCGGGATGGAGCACGGGCTGGCGCTCGAGCCCGGCCGGATCGGCAACGCGTTCACCATGCCGGGACTNACGCCGCTGCCCGCGACGCTGCGCGACGCCGTCGAGCGGTGGCGGTCAAGCGCGGTGGCCCGCGCCGCCTTCGGTGACCGGGTGGTCGCCCATCTGGCGCATGCGGCTGAGGTCGAGCTGGCCGCGTACGAGAGCACGGTCACCGACTGGGAACGTCGACGCGGCTTCGAGCGCTTCTGAGCCGAGCCGGCGCCGGCGGCCCGCCGCCGCCCACGCACGGGGCCCCACAGCCCCCTTCTCGGGGACGGCCTCGATCCGGTCAGCCCGCCGACGGCCCCGGCCGCCCAGCCGGGCCCTGTCCGGCGTCGCCGCGCGGCGACGCCCCGCCCTGGGCCGCGGACCGCTGCGCCGGTGCCAGGCCCACAGCCGCCGATCCGTGCCCTGCGCGCGGGACGAGCGGGGAGCCCGGCCGGGCCGGGGGTGCGGGCGCGCGGTACTCGCGGAGTCCGAACCGGTCATGCAGGATCCGCAGGGGGCGCGGCGCCCACCAGTTCGCGTTGCCCGCAACCCGCATGAACGCCGGGACGAGCACCCCCCGGATGAGCGTCGCGTCCAGCACGATGGCCAACGCCGTGCCGACGCCGAACATCTGCATGAAGCGGACCGACGAGGTCGCGAAGGCGACGAAGGTGACGGCGAGCAGCGCCGCCGCGGTGGTCACGATCCGGCCCACCCGGGCGAGCCCGGCGGCGACGGCCTCGGCGTTGGAGGCACCGGCATCGTGCGCCTCCCTGATCCGCGACAGCAGGAAGACCTCGTAGTCCATCGACAACCCGAAGGCGATGCAGAACAGCAGCACTGGCATGGACGTGTCCAGCGGGCCGGGGGTGAAGTCGAGCAGTCCCTCGAGGTGCCCGTCACTGAAGATCCATACGGATGCGCCGAACACCGCGCACATGGCGAGGCCGTTGAGCACGATCGCCTTCACCGGTAGCAGCACGCTGCCGGTGAACAGGAACATCAGGACGAAGGTGGCCAACGCGATCAGGCCGAGCGCGAGGGGGAGCCGGTCGGCGACCGTGTTCTTGCCGTCTACCAGCACGGCGGGCGCCCCGCCGATCAGGGCGCTGGTCCCGGCGGGCGCCGGCACGGCCCGGGCGGCCCGGACGAGTGCCTGCGCGCGACCCGACGCGTAGTCCACCGAGGTCACCACCTGCAGCGAGTCCGCACCGGCGACGGCGAAGCGGCTACTGGTCGGCTCGGCGGGTAGGACACGGCGGCCCTGCACGTAGGTTCCCAGCGCACCGTCCACGCGGGCCACGTCGGGCAGCCGCGACAGCGTCGCCGTGTATGCGGCCAGCGCCGGCCGGTCGACCGATCGCGTCCCCTCGGCCTGCACGACGACTTCCATCGCACCGCCGAGGTCGGCCGCGAAGTCCTCGCGCAGCGCGTCCCCGACCACCCGGCTCGACGCGGAGCCGGGCTGAAGCACCCGGTCGTCCGGCGTCCCGAAGTTGACGTGCAGGAACGGCGCCCCGAGTACGAGCAGCACCGCGACCACCGGCAGCCCGGTGAGCACCGGGCGGCGCATCACCGTCGCCGCCACCCGCCGCCAGAACGGGGATTCGCCCGTCTGCCGAATCGCGATCGCGTCCCCCCCGTTCCCCCCATCCGCGCCGGAGACTTCCACCGGCCCGGACCGACTCGTCCGGCGTCGGCGGACCAGTCCGATCAGGCCACCCACCCGCCAGGAGTTCACCCGCTCGCCGAGCACCATCAGCAGGGCCGGCAGCGACACGATCGCCGCGACCACCGCCACCAGCGTCACCGCGATCCCCGCATAGGCCATGGACTTCAGGAAGAACGGCGGGAACAGCAGCATCACGGCCAACGCCACGATCACCGTGGCACCGCTGAACAGGATGGTCCGACCGGCGGAGTGAACGGTCACCGCCACCGCGTCCGCACGGTCACGCCCGGCCGCCAGTTCCTCGCGGAACCGGCTGACCATCAGCAGGGAGTAGTCGATGCCGAGGCCGAGGCCCATCGCCGTCGCGAGGTTCACGGCAAAGATCGACACGTCGGTGAGCCCGCCGATCACGGACAGCGTCGCGAAACCGCCGACGATGCCGAGCAGGCCGATGCCCAGCGGCAGCAGCGCGGCGACGACGCCGGCAAACGCCATCACCAGGAGCACCAGGGTGATGGGGATGGCGATCGACTCGGCCACGGCGAGGTCGCTGGAGACCTGGTTGCCGATGTCCTCGCCCACCGTCGCCGCACCACCCGGCAGCACGGTCACCGTGTCCGACCATTCTCGACTCGACTCGTAGCGATCGACGATGTCCGAGGCCTGGTCATCGTTCCGCACACTGGCCACGACCAGGGCCGATCGGCCGTCCCGGGAGCGCAGCGCCGGCCCGCCGCCGGTCCAGTAGGACACGACGTCGCGGGCGCCGGGCTGGGCGACGAGATCGGCCGCCACGGACCGGCCCGCGGCGGCGACCGTCGCGTCGTCGACATCCCCTCGCCGGGCGGTGACGAGAAGGAGCACGTTCGGATGGCCGTGAAAGCGGGNGTCCATCACATCGGCTGCCCGGGTGGACTCCGAAGCCGGGTCGTCGAAGCCCCCGGTCTGCAGCTTGCCGAAGGCGGTGCTCGCGAGGACGCCGCCGCCGAGCAGGACGACGACCGTGAGGACCAGCACCAGGCGAGGGCGGCGCGTCACCAGCGCCACAAGGGACGAGAACACGGCTTCCTCCACAGATGGGGCAACCCTGGAGAGAACAGTGTTCGCGCCGGGTGTTCTCGTCAAGGCCGAACTGACGCAAAGTTGACAGCGTTCACCCCGAGATCGACCATGGCCGCTGTGAGTAGTCCAGTCCCCCGCCGGGAGCGGCTACGGCGGGCCACCCTCGACGAGATCAAGCAGACGGCGCATGCCCAGTTGGCGGAGCTCGGTCCCGCCGCCCTGTCCCTTCGGGGGGTAGCGCGGGCGATGGGCATGGCCCCCTCGGCCCTGTACCGCTACGTGGACAGCCGCGAGGTCCTGCTGGCGGAGCTGACGGCCGACGGCTTCGCCTCGCTGGCCGACGCCCTCGAGGCAGCGTTCACGGCGGGCGATCCGCACGATCATCTCGGTCGGTGGCTGGACGTCGCCCGGGCGCACCGCCACTGGGCGCTGGACCACGCCGTCGAGTACACGTTGATCTTCGGTACGCGGGTACCGGAAGGCGGGTTCGTCGGCACCCGGGTGGCCGCCGAGCTGCAGCGGTCGGTGACCGTGCTGTTCCGCTGCATGACGGAGGCGATCGAGGCCGGACTGGTCGACACCGGCCATGTCGAAGCCGGGCTCACCCCGACGATGCAGGTCAGGCTGCGCGCCTGGGCTGGCGACCACGGCGTGGCGATCGACCCCGGTGGCATGGCGGTCTGCCTGGCGGCCTGGACCCAGTTGCACGGCTTCCTGTCGCTGGAGTCCTTCGGCCACCTCCCCCCGGCCCTCGAAGATCCTGCCGACCTGTTCGACCGACAGATGATCGACGTGTTCACCCAGGCCTGCCGGGCGATCGTCCCGGCGAGCCCGCCCGGCGCGGATGACCCGACCCGACCGGACCGGACGGTCGGGTCTGGACCAGCCCGCATGGGCGGCCGGTAGAGCACCCGACCGGGCCACCCGGCCCGGTCGGGGCAGATCGGTCAGGCCGAAGTACGCATCCGGCGCTCCAGCGCGTCCAGTGCGACCCGGCGGGCACTCTTGATCTCCGGAAGTCGGGCCTGATACGCCGGTGCCGTGGCCAGCGGCTGGTAGAAGCCCATACGCGGGACGAAATCCGTCTCGTCGTAGCCCGGCGGCCGGTGCAGAGCGTAGGTGCGTCCCGGAAAAAGCAGGTCGTAGTTGTCGGCGATCTGCCAGATGGCGACGTGCGGATCGACACGGCGCCGTTGGAAGTACGCTTCCAGGACATCGATTGTGAAACTAATCTCATGGAACTGTTTCACGAGGCTGTGGTAATGCTGGCCGACCTGATACTTGATCGGCAGCTCGACCTGCAGGCTGTCCGAGTAGTCGAGCAGGTCGAGCGCCAGAACCTTCAGCGAGGTCTCCACGCCATACCCGCGCGAGAAGGCCAGCGCCGCGAAGACATCCGCGTCGATGACGAACTCCCCGATCAGGGGCTGGATAGTCCGCGTGATGGACGGCACATACCGGGCGAGCTGTTTCGACAACAACGATCGCAGCATCTCCGTGGTGCGCCCGCCGGGCTGACCGTCACCCGTNACCCTACGCGAACTTCCGTTCACGAAAAGTGGAGCGTTGCCGGCGGTCGTCGCAGCGGCGAGCACCCCAACCGTGTACGGATCGTAGCTTTCCAGATCGGCGTCGTGGAAGATGAGACGATTACCGAACGCAAGGTAGGCGAGGCTGCGCATGGCGCCGGCCTTCCCACCGGTCGTCGTGGCCTCCCGGCCGGCATGGCGTTGCAGGACGGACTGCCCGCGGACGACCCAGCTCGCGCCCGCGTCCGTCGCGATGCGCACGAGGTCGTGCTCGTCGCCGTCCGAGGACGGATCGACGACGACGCCGATCTCGTCCAGCACACTGCGCTCCTGCATCCACCGCTGCCGGTTCTGCGCGATGATCTCGCCGAGAGTCCGGGCCGCCTCCGGGCCACGGGCCGGGATCAACAGGCTCAGGGTGATGCCCTTGGCAAGCTTGTCCACCTCGATTGTGTCGAGGTCGAGGCTGGTGGGTTCGAGCGTTCGCACGGACGCCCCTCTCTCGTGACCTTTCTTGGGTACGGACAACCCCCGTACCGGTGGCGACGTCCTATGGGGATCTGCAACGGGCGTTGCGAGGTGGGTATCAGGCGGACCGGGCGGTGAATCCCCCTCGTGCCACTGACCGCATGATTGCGTACCTCCGTTCGCAACGCCTCGACCGCCCCGGTCGTTTCCGGCACCTCCCCGCACTCGGGTTCGCCGCGTCCTCTTCGCGGTCTGGCGGAGCANAACCGATCCGACACATGCCAGGTGCTGGAGCGTCAAAGTATCGGGGTTGTGGCCCGGTCCGTCACTCCCCCTCTTTCCCCGCGGGTATCAACCACCACTTTCGGGACCGGCCACGAACACGCCGCGCCGCACCGGAACCGCACTACCGTCCCACGTGGCTACGGTGGGTGTCTGGCCAAGCGCCCGGAGCGGTTACTCCGGGACCGATCGGGAGAGAACTACCCGCTGCCGGGCCAGCCGATGCCAGGCCGGCATCGACCCAACGGATACGCCGACTCACCGACTCACCGATCCGGTAGGCCGAGAGGGCTACCCGGCCCGTGCGGCGAGGAACAGGAAGCCGCGGCGGTCGCTGGGGACCACAGAGGCCGGCTCACCCACAGAGGCCGGCTCACCTCACCCACAGAGACGGGCTCACCCACAGAGACGGGCTCGCCAAGGGGCGGACTCGCTCATACGTCGTCAGTCTCCCTCGGTCAGCATCACGGCCGGGACGCCGGCGCGCGATCGGGCGAGCCCCAGCGCCGGCCGTGTGGACGCCCACGCGGCCGGGGTGGTCGTAAGCCGGTCGCCCGGATGGGGCAGCCCGACCCGCCCGTCGGCCTCCAGAGCGAGGAAGACGTCGACGACCGTCGGGTCGAACTGGGTGGCGCGCCCGGCCCGAAGCTGCTCGCGGGCGGCGGGTCCGCTCAGGGGAGCCCGCNCCCCGCGTCCGCCGCGCATCGCCGCCCAGGCGGTGCAGACCGCGAGGGCCCGTGCCTCCATCCGGATCCGGGACCCGGCGATCCCGCTGGGATAACCACCCCCACCGAACCACTCCCGCTGCTGGGCGATGATCTCCGACTCGACCCGCAGATCCGGCACCTGGGCGAGCAGATTCGCGCCCATCACCGGGTGCATCCGGATCAGCCGCCACTCCTCGGCGTCCAGGGGGCCCGGACGGGCCAGGACGTGCGGTGGCAGGAGGATCTTTCCGACGTTGTGCAGCCGCCCGGCCAGCCNGGCCCGGTGGCGTGCCACGGCGGCATGGCCGAGCACGGTGAGCACCTCGGCGAGNCAGTGCCCCACCGCCCGGCCGTCCGCACGCGGCGCATGCCAGGCGTCAACCTGCTCGGCGATCCGGCGCAGGCACTCGACGCTGTCGGGCAGGCGTCTGGGCAGCTCGCGCGGCTCCGCGACCAGTACCGCGGCCACCGCGGTGGCCACCGCCGCGGCGGCTGCGGCCACCGCCGCGGGCTCGGCGAGCACGGCCGGCGTGCCGTCCGGGTTGGCGGTGGTCGCCTGGCGCGATCGGGCCGCTTCGCCGTCGTCACCGCCCCAGGGCCCGTCCCAGCCGGACGCCGACGCGCCGGATGACGCGCCCGGCCGGAGGGCGCCCTCCGGATCGTTCTCGACTGGCTCGGCCGGGTGAGGACGGTCCGTCCACCGCAGCGACGACGCGGAATCGTCGATCCGCAGACCCGTTCGGAGCGGATCGAGGGCAGACGCCACGATCGGGGAGGGCCCGGACCCGAACGGATCGACGGCAGGCCGCGGGAACGTGGGCGGCCGGATGCCGAGCGGATCCGCCGCACCTCCGTCGGCCACGGGCTGGTCGCCGGCCGGCCAGTCCATCGGTGAGCGTCGGGATGCTGTGGAGTCGAGCGCCGGTCGACCGGCGCTCGGGACTCGGGGCGGCCGCGGGTGGGGGGAGGCCCGTCCGGAGGGCGTCGGCGCCGCGGCCGGAACGCGCCCTGGGCGCTGCGCCCCCTCCGGACCGATCGCGACCCGGTCCCGGCCCGCCTCCTTGGCGGCGTACAGGGCCCGGTCCGCGACCGCGACCAGCGCGTAGACGTCGCCCGCGTGGTCGGGCAGGACAGCGCCGCCGACCGAGACCGTTACCGGCACGGACAGCGACGACGATCCGGTACCCGTGGCGGTCCTGAGCTGACCCGCCGTGTCCGGTCGGCCGTCGCTGCGAGTTGTCATCGCGATGCTTCCCGCGGTCCGGATGACGTCGGCCGCCGGGGCCGCCGCAGCCCCCGCGCCGGCGGGGAAGGGCGACCAGTCGGCGGAAGCGCCCGACCACCCTGCGGAAGAGTCTGACCACTCTGCGGAAGCGGCTGACCAGTCGGTGGAAGCAGCGGGGGCCGGCACGGGCAGCGTCACCTGCACGGGCTCCCGACCCACGCCGAGCCGCAGCCGCTCGGCGATGTCCGCCAGCGTGTCGCCCCGGACGTCCAGCGCAAGCAGCGCGAACTCCTCCCCCCCGTAGCGGGCCACGACATCCCCCGGACGGGTCACGTCGAGCAATCGCCGGGCCACCTCGGCGAGCACCTGGTCGCCGGTCGGATGGCCGAACCGGTCATTCACGGACTTGAAGTGGTCGACGTCGACGAGGAGAAGGCCCATCCCCGACCCGACCCGACGAGCCCGCCGGGCGGCGACCCGCAGCTCGGCCTCCAGATACCGACGGGTCCGTAGCCCGGTCAGGCCATCCGTGATCGCGAGGTGTCGCTGATCGGCCTCCAGCCNGGCCATCCGGACGATGATCAGAAGCACGATTCCGGCGCTCACCACCGCGATCATGCCGACGTCCCGGAGATCGCCGCGACCAGCCTGCACGCCGAGCACCACCGGCCCGACCAGCCCGAGACCGCCCAAGGTGGCCAACCGCCACCCGCCGCGGCTCGGCACCGCCGACGGCGCCACCGACGGCGCCACCGACGGCGCCACCGACGGCCCCGATCGGGCCAGCGAGGGATGGAGCGCGGCGGCGGTGAACAGAAGAGCGCTTACCATCCGGGCGGCGTCCCGCCCGTCGACGGCTGTACCGCCCGAACCACCCATCCCCAGGCCTCCCGCGGCGGCGTCGCCGAGGCGGGTGAACACATCGACGGCGTCCGCGGCCACGCTCACGAGCACCCCACCCGCCAGCAGGAGCAACGTGGCCGGGTGCTCGCCGTCCCCCACCGCGAGCCGGACGGTCACACCGACCACCACCAGACTCGCCGCCGCGCACACCACCGGGACGATCCCGGCCGCCGACGCACCCCCGGCCCGCACCGCCGGTGCCACCAGATACACCCAGGACAGCAGCCAGGCCGCGGCGAGGACCATNGCGGTGTCCAACAGGCCGGCCGCACTCCGCCCGGGACAACGCGCCCGCAGCAGTGCCAGNAGGCCGGCGACCAGCAGCGGATAACGGAGGAACAGAACGAGGTCCGCCGCCGCGCCGGTTGTGACCGAGGACATGCGAGGGTAGATGAAGAGGGCCGCACCAGTAGCCGCGTAGAGAACCTGACCGCCCGCGAGGAGCACCCAGCCACGCCGCGGAACGACGGCGAGGCGATGCGGTCCGGCGAGCAGGGCACCGGCGGCCGACAGGCTCACCAGCAGGTACAACGCCATCCGGAAGCCGAGTCCGACACCCACCGCGGGCGGCAGGACGAAGGCGATGACCGCGGCCAGGCCGACACCTGGACAGGCTAGCCAGCCACGGCCCGGCCGGGCGCGCCACGGCGGGGCCGGCATCACCCCTCGGTTCGGGACGCAGGATCCGTTCGGGACGGTGGCGGCGAAGGCGGTGACGCCGACGCGACCCCAAGCCCGGACCTGGGGCGCCCGGCGGGCGTGGGGACGTGGTGGCCTCGGGAAACGGCCCGCGGCAGACCCATCGTCGGTTGGTCCACCGACGACCTGGGGCTCGTGGACGATGCAGGACCGGCTGGCGGCGAACAGCCACCCCGGGGGGAGCGGGCCATGAGCAGCCTCTCAGTTGACCGGACGGGTGGTGCGCATACCGGCCGCGTACGCCCGATGCCTCCCGGCGATCCATTACCGGATCCGGCAGCAGCGGCGACACCGGTCCCGCCCAGACGGTTCCGGTGTGTCGATCGCCGCGACCTTCCGAAACCGTACCGAACCGTCGCTCTTCGTACTCGCTCGTTTGAGTCCTCGTATGGACTCTTGTCCGATTCTTGTTCTCCGCTTCCACTCGCCGGGTGCGTAACCACGTATGCGGACCAATGGTCCGCGGAGGGGCTCACGGCGTACCCGGATGGCTCCGTCCGGGGTGTCTCGCGGGCCGGCCGCCGCGGTCATCCGCCACACGCCGACGAGGGCCGGCGGATGACAGACCGACCCCGCCCGAGCGGCCTCATCCTCGCCGGCCGGCCGGGCATCGACGCTGCGCGGTGGTTCGCAGGCGACCGTCAGGGATGCGCGACGAAGTTGAAGTGGCGACCGGTCTCGAAGGTGTCCCGGAACTTGGGCAGGGTATACGGACCGTCGCCGTCGAGATCGAAGATCCGCAGCCCCAGATCGCTGTCGACGAGCTCGTACATCTCATCCGCCGTCGTGCCGTAGTCGCGGGCACCGGCGCCGAACTCGAACACCAGATGCGGCCGGCTGGCGGCGATCAGTTTCCGGGCACCGCGAAACACCCCGTACTCGGCGCCCTCGACGTCGACCTTGATGAGGGTCGGCAGGTAGTCCGTGGGCAGCGCCTCGTCGAGAACCTCGACCGCCACCTCGATCTGTTCGACGTCCTCGGTGTCCGGCACCCGGTCGCGCAGCCCACTGTAGGNGGGCCGGCTGCGGACGTAGGTGAACGGCAGCACTCCCGGCTTGTCCGACAGCGCCGCCTGGCGCACCTGGACCGTCGGGAAGTCGGTCGTCAGGGAGGCCGCCATGTGCGGCAGCGGCTCGTAGGCGATGTGCCGTCCCCGCGGGGCGTGCTGCAGAATCGTCCGGAGCACGTCTCCCCGGTGCGCGCCCACGTCGATGCAGTTGGAGTTCTCCCGCAACACGAACGACAGCAGCAGCGCCAGGTGACGATCGTCATTGCGATTGCGCCTGGCCGTCGGCACGACGGTGTCACGCACCAGCTTCAACGCCGGACCGAGGCCCAAATCGACCGCCTTCCGGCGGACCTGAGCAAGCTGCTTTTCCNCCCGAGGATCCATCCGCCACAACCTCCCGTTGCCCCATCGGTGATCTGCCGGAGTGACTGAACCCCGCGTTCCACCACAGCAGCTGGCCACCCACTATTAGGGGGGCACGATCAACGGTCAATAGCGGTGGTACCACCTTGCCGCCATCGCGAGCGGCGCCGTCGGCAGAATACTACCGCAGCGGAAGACTTGCCCAACCAAACCCTCACACTCGGGAAGAGTGACTGACCCTCTCCCCACGCACCACGATCCGACGGCCACCGGGACCACGCATTGCGTTGGAGCAGGCGAAGTCCGCACACGTTCTCACGGAAAGAAACATGGCTATCACCCGTGGGGTTCCGCCCCTGCGAGGAGTGGCCCTCCCGCGACGTTCGGCCGCTGGCGTCGAACGAGGTCGCCGCACCCGCCCGCAGCGGGTCCACGGGCATTCCGCCGCACCGTGACCCGACGACACCAGCCAGCCGACCTGACGGTCACCACGCCGGGACGGCCGGGGCCGCGGCCATGTCACGATGCTGACACGGCCCCGAAACCCCACGACCGCGGCCCCGCACCCCGACGTGGGACCCCGCGCGGGGAGGAACACGCCCTCTCCGGTCCGGGGCCGCCGTCAGCCGGCGGCGACGAGAACGGGGCCGTCCTCGGACCGCGCGGCGAAGGACTCGACCGGCGGGCAGGTGCAGACCAGGTTGCGATCGCCGTACGCGCCGTCGATTCGCCGCACCGGCGGCCAGTACTTCGCGGCCCGCAGTGCGGCTACCGGATAGGCCGCAACGGACCGCGCATAAGGATGCGGCCATTCGTCGGCGGTGACCATCTGGGCGGTGTGCGGGGCGTTGCGCAGCGGATTGTCCGTGCGCGGCCAGGTTCCGTCACCGACCTTGTCCGCCTCCGCGCGAATCGCAATCATGGCATCGCAGAAACGGTCGATCTCGGCCAGATCCTCACTCTCGGTCGGTTCGACCATCAGGGTGCCGGCCACGGGGAAGGACATGGTCGGCGCGTGGAAACCGTAGTCGATGAGCCGCTTGGCCACATCGTCCACCGTGACACCGGTCCGCTTCGTCAGCGGCCGCAGGTCGAGAATGCATTCGTGCGCGACCAGTCCGTCCCGCCCGGCATAGAGCACCGGAAAGTGCGGACGGAGCCGGTGGGCGATGTAGTTGGCGTTCAGTACGGCGACCGAGGTGGCCTGGCGCAGACCGTCCGCCCCCATCATCCGGATGTACGCCCAGGGAATCATCAGAATTCCGGCGGAGCCCCACGGCGACCCCGAGATGGGTCCGACCCCGCTCGCCGGCCCGGCCTCGGCCCGCAGCGGGTGGTTCGGCAGGTAGGGCAGCAGCTTCTCGCCGACCGCGACCGGGCCGACCCCCGGCCCGCCGCCGCCGTGCGGGATGCAGAACGTCTTGTGCAGGTTGAGATGGCTGACGTCGGCGCCGAACTGGCCGGGCTTCGCGAGCCCGACGAGCGCGTTGAGATTCGCCCCGTCGACATAGACCAGGCCACCGGCCTCGTGGACGATCGCGCACGCCTGTCCGATGCCCTCCTCATAGACGCCGTGCGTCGACGGATAGGTCACCATCAGCGCGGCAAGAACATCGGCGTTCGCCCGCGCCCGGAGCGCCAGATCGTCAAGATCGACATTCCCGTCGTCGTCGCAGGCGACCACGACGACACGCATTCCGGCCATGGCGGCGCTCGCCGCATTCGTCCCGTGNGCGGAGGAGGGAATGAGACAGACGTCGCGGACCGGCGCCCCGGGCACCGCGTTGTCGCGGTGATAGGCGCGAATCGCGAGCAGGCCGGCGAGCTCACCCTGGCTGCCAGCATTCGGCTGCACCGAAACGCCCGCGTAGCCGGTGATCCGGGCCAGCCAGTCCTCCAGATCGCGAATCATCGTCAGGTATCCGCCGGCCTGGTCGAGGGGCGCGAACGGGTGGATGTCGGCGAACTCCGGCCAGGTGACTGCGGCCATCTCGGTGGTCGCGTTCAGCTTCATCGTGCAGGACCCCAGCGGGATCATGCCCCGGTCGAGGGCCAGATCGAGATCGGACAGCCGGCGCAGGTAACGCAGCATCGCCGTCTCGGAGCGGTGCTCGTGGAAGACCGGGTGCTCGAGGTAGGAGTCGGTACGCACCAGCTCACGGGGCAACGCCGACGGGGCGATCGGGGCCGCCGGGACCGCCGGGACCATCACCTCGGCCGATGCCGCCGCGGGCACCCCGAATGCCGCCCAGACGGCGCGCAGATCCGCCTCCACGGTCGTCTCGTTGCAGGAGACCCCGACGTGGTCGCCGTCGACGAGCCGCACGTTGACGCCGTGTGCCAGCGCCTTGGCCACCACCTCGGCGGCCCGGCCCGGTACCGCCGCGACGACGGTGTCGAAGAAGGCATCGGCGCCGGTGGGTACCCCGCCGGCCCGCAGCCCCTCGGCGAGCCGGACCGCGAGTCCGTGGATGCGCAGGGCGATCCCGGCCAGTCCCTGCGGGCCGTGATAGACGGCGTACATCGAGGCGAGCACGGCGGGCAGCACCTGGGCGGTGCAGATGTTGCTCGTCGCCTTCTCCCGTCGAATGTGCTGCTCACGGGTCTGCAGGGTGAGCCGGTAGGCGGGCGCGCCGTCCGCGTCGACCGACACCCCGACCAGCCGTCCGGGCAGGGACCGCTCCAGACCCTTGCGGACCGCCAGGTAGCCGGNGTGCGGCCCGCCGAACGACAGCGGCAGCCCGAAACGCTGGGTGCTGCCGACGGCGATGTCGGCGCCGAGCTCGCCGGGCGAGCGCAGCAGCGTCAGTGCCAGCGGGTCTGCCGCGACCGTGACGACGATCCCCCGCTCACGTGCCTCGGCGATCACCGACCGCGGGTCGCGCAGCGCCCCGCCCGGCCCCGGGTAGGACAGCAGCAGCCCGAACGTCGAGTCCAGCACCTCCGCGGGCACCCCGGCGTCCGGGGCGGCGGGGCCGCCCGCCGCCAGGCCACGGGACAGGTCGGCGACGTGGACGGTCACACCCAGCGCCTCCGCTCGGGTCGCCACGACCGCGATCGTCTGGGGGAGCGTGTCCGCGTCGATGAGGAACGTCGCGCGGGACCCCTTCGCCGTGCGCAGCGCGATCTGCATCGCCTCGGCCGCGGCGGTCGGCTCGTCGAGCAGGGACGCTCCGGCCACCGCCAGACCCGTCAGATCGGTGATCACCGTCTGGAAGTTCAGCAGCGCCTCCAGCCGGCCCTGGGAGATCTCCGGCTGGTACGGCGTGTAGGCGGTGTACCAGGCGGGGNTCTCGAGAACGTTGCGCTGGATGACGCCGGGCAGCACCGCGGGATGGAAGCCCAGACCGATCATCGACGGCACCGGACGGTTGTTGCGTCCGAGCGCGCGCAGCGCCGCCAGGACCGCCGTCTCGTCGAGCGCCGCGGGCAGCTCGAGGCTGCGGTCCTGGATGACGGCCGGGACCGCGACGTCGGTCAGCGCCCGCAGCGATTCCACCCCGAGCGCGGCGAGCATGGAGCGCTGGGCCCCGGCGTCCGGGCCGATGTGGCGGTCGGCGAACTGCGGATAAGCCACGGCTGCCGGACCAGTGGCGTTGCTGGTGGCGGCCGCTGCGGAGGCGTCCTCGTGATCGGTGCCGTCATACATGATGAGCGCTCCGGAGGTCGGGCGACGACGACAACGAAGCCGACGCCGCGGCGGGCCTCCCCCTCTGTCATTGGCCTGAGAGCTTCACCGGCCGCCGCCGCCATGGGTCCGAGCCGAGGACCCGCGGACGGCGGCCGCGGCTTTCACCGTCGGCGGGACACCGGGATGTCCACTTTCCAGAGTTGCCTGACCCGGCGGTTGGGGGCCTGAGAGTTTATGGGGAGAGCTTGCTCCTTCGGCGTCCCGGCAGGTGGCAGCCGGGACTCTCCCGCACGGGTGTGAGCGGCAGCGGTATGCAGTTCGTTGCCCCGCAGACTAACCGCGATCGCGATCCCTGGCCAACGATGGTCGGGGCCTGCGCTCGACGACAGGCCCTCGACAACACACCCTCGACGACACGCTCCGGGCGACGTGCTCCGTGCGACGTGCTCCGGGCGACGTGCTCCGGGCGACGTGCTCCGACGATGGACTAGACGAAGAGCGTTTCGTAGGGGCGCAGCAGCCTGGCCAGCACCTGCGCCCCGAGGACCGTCGAATCCGCCGGGTCGTCGGACAGTGGGGCGATCTGGGTGGTGTAGCAGTCGACCGCACGCCGCTTGGCCTCCTGCACCGGGATGGGCAGGGGCACCGTCCGAGCCCTCGCCCACGGCACCCTGGGGTCATCCGGAACCGCCCAGTGCCAGGTCCAGACGGGGTATTCCAACAGCCGCGCGCCGGCCCGTTCCGCCGCCAGCATCGCCGCGCGCCCCGTGGCCTCATGGTCCGGATGGCGGTCTCCGGTGTACGTGGTCAGCACCCAGCAGCCGGGGGTGAGCAGCGGTTCCACCTGGTCAGCAAGGNCCGCCTCATGCCCGGCGACCCGCCCGTCCCCCAGCCCGATCCGGTGCACCGGCACCTGCGCCAGCCCCAGCGCGGTCAGCGCGGCATGCTGCTCGGCGATCCGTCGTCGGGCCAGTTCGGCCGGGGCCAGCGTCGGCGACCCGGGATGAGATGCATCACCATCGGTGACCGCGACGACGGTGATCGCGGCTCCGAGTCCGTGCAGGCGGACGAGCAGCCCGCCGACGCCGAGAACCTCATCGTCCGGATGGGGGGCCACGACGACCACTGCCGGCGGTGCGGGGGTGAGGTCCAGTTCCGACCATCCCGGCTGCCAGGCCCGCCAGACCGGTTCGGGGGTGCCGTCGTCGGTGAAGGGGCGGCCCGCCTCGGGGGTGTCTTCGTGCATCGCTCATCCATACGCCGAACCGCCGACGCTCCGCACGGACATCCGGCCCGGGACCGGCCGTGACGCTCGTCCCGGGCCTGGTGGCGACGCAGGGCCGGCCCCCGGCGCCTCAGTGCTGCAGCGCCTCGCTCTTGGCTGCTTCGGTGTCCGTCAGCGCGCCGTCCTTCTCCCGGCGGAAGATCTCCTCGGCCATCCGGTCCGACGAGGTCTGGCTCGCGACCTGCCTGGCCATCTCGTCGTTGGAGGTGCCCGCGCCGGCGGGCCTCGTGCGTCCTTTCATCGCCTGAGCCATGGCTGCCTCCTCCTGTCTCCGGCCGCGATCGGCATGGCCCGATCGGGGCCCATGGTCGCGGCCGCACACCCGCCCGGATGATGGGCCGCCCCGCACGCGGCTGCGCACGGCGCCCGGCCGGGCCCGGTCCCCGCACGGCCCACTCCCACAAGCCGCCCGGTCTGGGACTACCCGCCCGCGACAGGCCGGAACCGCTGTGGACCGGCCCACGCGCCGCGGACCGGATGCCGGCGCATTCGGTGCGGACCGTCCAGATAGCGACAGAACGGACCCGTTCCGGGGATGCCGACCTGCCGTGGGCTACCTGTGATCCCTGCCGGCCGTGGCCCGCTCGGGCCACGGCGAAGTCGGACCGGAACCCGATGCAGGGGTCCGGCGGCGGCGCTCGGCCGCGGGGACGGAGGCATCGGGTCCGCCTGGCCCCGGCGGGCGGTGGGCGGCACGCTGGGGCGCCGGCGCCGTCCGGCGCAGCCTGCGCAGCTCGGTGCGGACCGTGCGCGGCGAGATCCGCCTGCCGAGTCGGCGATGGCGGGGGACGGCGCGACGGACCGCCTGCTCGAGGCCGTCAAGCAGGCGCCACGCCTCATCCGCGGCGCGCCGGCCGGGTCCCTCCTCCCAGCGACCGATGGTGCCGTCGTCGAACAGAGCGAGCGTGGCGAGGTCGGCCAACCCACGCAGGGCGGTGAGTCCGGCGTCGTCGACCAGGTCCGCCGCGAGGGCCACCACCTCGCTCGGGCTGGCCGCCCGCGGCATCGCCCGGTCGGAGTCGGCGAACATCTCGATGGCCCGCTGCCAGGCGACGACGATCCGCGCCCTGCTGCCCTTCGCGGCGCGCCGCACCCGCCGACGCCGCGCGATCGGCAGCAGCCAGCCAAGGAGGAGACAGCCAAGCACGGCGGTGACGCCGACGGCCGTCGCCGAGGGGATGACGAGGTCCGCCCAGCCGGGGGATGGCGATCGCCGGTCGGCGGAACGAGGTGGGGCCTCTCCCGGCAGGGTGGCCTCCGCCCGACCGGGCGGCACGGAGATGGTGGTACGCAGCACCGCTTCCACGAGTGAGGTCTGTGCGGAGGACTCGCCCTGAGTGGACCCGGCCACCGTCGCACCGCGTTCGTCCCCCGCTCGGGGAGTGGGGAAGAACGGCAGCCAACCGGCGCCGTCGAAGTTGACCTCCGCCCAGGCCAGGGCATCGGCACCCCGGATCGTGCGGGTTACGCCGGGTGGGTCGGCAGCCGTGAATCCCACGACGAGGCGGGCGGGCAGGCCCAGCAGCCTCGCCGCGAGGACGAACGTCGTGGCGAACTGTTCGGAGGNGCCGCGTCGGGTCTGGCCGAGGAAGTGGTCGATGTGGGCGAGCGAATGCCCGGCGGGCACGGTGGGATCAAAGCTGAAGCTGGCCATCAGGTACTGGCGCAGCAGGGCGGCCCGCTGGTACGGCGTCGCCCCGCCGTTAGTGGCGACGGAGGCCAGTTCCCGCAGCACCGGAGGGATCCCGCCGGGCACTGCGAGGTAGGGGGCGTTGGCCGGCGTCGCGGAGACGGTGAGGGCGAGCAGCCTGTCGGCGGTCATGGTGGCCGGCGGGGTGGAGACAAGGCGCAGTCGGTTGCCTGGGTGCAGCGGCGTGGTGCGCACGAGTGTGCCGTCCTCCGGATCGACCGCGAACTGGCCCGCCGGCCCCTCGGGAGCCACCGTGGAGCGATCCCCGCCCGGGGGATGCGGCGTGCGAGCAGTGGTCGAGGCGGGCGAGGCGGGCGACACCGTGCCGGCGGCGGAGACCACGATGAACTGGCCGAGCCGGGCGAGGGCGGGCACAAGATCGCCACCGAGGTCGACGACGGTCAGGTCCTGGGTGACCGGCGTGGACGGCCGACCACCATCCTGGCCGGCGTCGCGCCCGGCCTGCCCCCGGTCGCCTGGCCCGCCGATGATCGCCCGTCCCGCGGGCAGGTAACGGCCGCTCGTGGACCAGGTGGCGCCGTCGTAGGAGTCGAGGACGGCGAGCCGTAGCGCGACCGGCCCCGACGGCTGCGGGGACAGACCCAGCCGGAACAGGACCTGGTCAGGATGGGCGGTCCAGCCGGCTAGCCGACTCAGGGGGTTGAGGGCGGCAAGCGGTGCCGGCGCGATTGTGCGGTGGTCGCGAGGGTCGACGGGCGGTCGCCCATCCGGCCCGATCGGACCATTCGCGAGTGCCAGACCGGCTCCCACGACGACGGCCACGGCGACGATGGACCGCGCCGCGAGGCGGAGCGCCGCCCAACCTCGCGGGCTTGCCACGGGTAGCAGACCTGGCCCGGATCGGGGGGACCCTGCGGCCTCACCCGAGCCGACGCCCGGCCCGGTGGGGCCTGGGATGGCGGCTGCGGCCTCTCCCAGTGGCCGGGACGGGCCGCTCCCGCGAACCCGGACGAGGACCGCGGCCAGCGCGGCGAACGCGGCGGCGAACGGCGCGTCGGATCCCGGCACGGGGGCCGCGTAGGCGACCGCGACCGCCAGGACGAGGGCAGCGGGCAACGCGGGCAGGAGCCGGGCCCTGGTGCGGACGACGAGCTCCGCGCCGACGGCGGCGGCCAGCCAGGTCAGTGCCGCTGGTACGAGCAGGAGGGCCCCGTCGGGCGGGGCCGGGACGGCCGCGTCCAGCAGGCGCGCCCATCCGCGCAGGACGCCCGAGCGGACCAGGGACAACCGCGCCCAGAACCCGCCCGCACCGGCCGCTACCGTGCAGGTGGCCCAGACCACGAACCCCCCGGCCCAGGTCGCGATCGTCCCGACGAGTGGCACCGGCCGGCGTCGCAGACCCAGCACCGCGGTTGTGATCACGGGCACGACCGCGGCGACAGGGATGATCACCTGGAGATCGGGGAGGGTGAAGACCCGGCGGAACCCGAACCCGCCCACGATCGCGAGTCCCGCCACCACCACCAGGGCCGCCAGGCGAGGCCGCACCGGCTCCTCCCGACGGGCGGGAAGGTCGACCCCGACGACGTGCCCCCCGCTCGAGCCGGACGCCGAGCGCATGGCCCCGCCGGACGGTCCACCGATCTGCGTCATGATCGGCTCGTCCGTGGGGAGCCCCGCGGCCATCGCCGGTGCCGTTCGCCGGTCGGCCAGTAGTCGCCGAGCGCCTCGGCGTCGGGAATGTCGATCACCGTCAGCCGGCCGGCGGCCCGGGTGGTGGTGCCGTCCAGGTGCGTACCGCCGGTGGGGACGGTGCTGCCGAGCACGCCGATCCCCGCCACCCGGCCGGGCGATGCGGTCCGCAGGCGGGCCCGGTCGGAGGAGTCGCGCCGGTCGATGGCCCGGGCGGCGGCCGGGCTGCGGGGGCCCACCCGGACCAGAACGACGCGCCCGTATGCGTGGGCCACCGGGGCGAGTGCGGCCAGCGCCTGTCGGTCGAATCCACCGGTGACGAGCACCAGCGTGCCGAGCCCGCCGCGCCGCAGCGTCGCGACGACATCCAGCGAGGCGGTGTCGTCCAGATGCACGCCCGCCAGCTCGTCCATCAGCACGTCGGCGTCCCGTCGGCGGCGCCGGCCTGCCACCCGCAACCCGGCGGTCGTCACGAGCCGGACCCCGAACGCCTCCTGTGCGCAGGTCATCACCGCGGCGGCGGTGATGTCCACGGCCTCCTCGAACGTCGCGACGCCGACCCGGCCGGGCGGATAGGCGGCCGGCCGGTTGTCGAGGACGACGGTGGCAGCCGGCTCGCTGGGATCGACGTGGGTGCGGACCATCAGCTCGCCCGCCCGCGCGCTGGACGGCCAGTGCACGAGGCGGAGGTCCTCACCGGGCGCGTACCTCCGCAGGGTGTGGATCTCCAGTCCCCCGGCCGTGCCCAGTCCGGTCTGCCCATCCGGGTCGCGCGAGGGCGCGGAGGCCAGCGGCGCCAGCGGCCGGGTCCGCGGCCGGACGTGCAGGGTGTCGGCCGCCGCCAGCCGCTGCCGGCGCAGGGTGAGCCCGAACGGATCCGATCTGATCACCTCGGCGGGGCCCAGCCGGACCACCCCGCGCCGCCTGGTGTCCATGGCCAGCTCGATCGTCCGGCAACCCGAGCCGGCGAGTCGGGGCACCTGGACGGACACGGCCGCAGCCAGCGTGTCCGGCCCGTCCGGGGGATACGAATCCGGTGCCCCGGCCGCGCCCCGGCCATCGGTGCCGGTGCCGTGGGACGGCGTGGAGTCTGGTGCGTGCAGGGCGCCGGCAGCCCGCGGCGGGTGGCCGCCAGGCGCGGCGCCGGTGCGCGGCGTCCCTTGGCGCGCGGCCGGAAGGGTGTGCACGCGGCCGTCGCCTCCGCGGGCGGCGATAGTCGACGTACGCCGTTCCCACCACGTCTCCACCAGGTCCGAAGCGGCCAGCAGCCGCCCCGCACGGGGAGCACCCGGCCCCGGTAGGTCCGGGCGCGCGGCGGCAGGGCCATGCGGCAGATGAAGGGTGAACGGCGGCGAAGGCCACCGCGACAGGTTGCGGACCGTGACGGTGAGGGTGGCGGCCTCACTTCGGGTGACCCGTCTGGGCGACACGCGGACCGCCACCGACACCCTTGGGCGGCGAACGGCCGTAGCAGCCGCCAGACCCATCGCCGCGGCCCCGGCCCCGCCGAGTACAGCCAGCTCCGCGTATCGCAGCACTCGAGCGCCCAGGAGCAGGGCCGCGACGGTGACGCACATCCCCCATCCCAGCGGGGTGACCCTCAGGCGGGCCCTTCCCGGCGGATCCCCGCTCCCCACGGCTCCACGATCCGACGGGCAGCCCTGCTTCGCCGGGGACGCAGCGCTCCCGGGACCGGACCGATCGGGCCCCACCGGTCCAGATCCCGACGCGCCCGAACTCGACGAGACGGGTTCCGACCGGGCAGGCCCGTTTCGGGCCGGTGCCGGCCATTCCGCCGTGGCCACGTCCGGTTCCGCCGTCCCGGAAGCAACGCGTTCCGCAGGTCCGACCATGGAGGGGGCCCAACCCGGCGGGGTCGAGCCCGCCCGTTCCGCGGCGTCCGCACCGGTCGGGGTGAGCTGCCGGCCCGCCGAGGCGACTCGCCGGCCCACCGCGGCCGGGCGCGGGAGCGGCTCCTGGGTAGGCGGACGGTGACGCTCGCCGAGCCCGCGCACGGTCCGCCCGGGTTCGGGCCGGTCCGGCGCGGACCGGCCCGTCCGGCGCTGCATGGTCCGGGCGAGGGAGGCTGGAGACGGGGACACCGAGGCGGACGGCAGCGGGGCGGGCGGCATCAAGGCGGGCAAGGGGGTGGTCGCCGTGTCCGCGTCGATGACCCGGAGCAGCCCGCGGTCAGCCCGGTCGCCGCCCTGGCGACGGTCGTCGGGGGACGACACGATCAGATTCCGACGAGCCGGCGCGGTGACGGCACCGTCTGCAGGATCTCGTCGACGACATCCTCGGCGATGACGCGCCGCAGTTCGGCCTCCGGGCTGAGCACCAGACGATGCGCCAGGACCGGGCCGGCCACTGCCTTGACGTCGTCGGGAGTGGCAAACACCCGGGCGTGCGCGGCGGCCCTGACCTGGACAGCGCGCAGCAGCGCGATGCTGCCCCGTGGGCTCGCCCCCAACCGGACGATGTCGGGGATGGTCCGCGTGGCGGCCACCAGGTCCACGAGGTAACGGCGCAGCGCCGGCGCGACGTGGACGGCGAAGGTCTGGGCCGTTCGGGCGACGACGTCCTCCGCCCGCATCACCGGCCTCAGGTCCTCGATCCGCCGTCCCACCTGCCGGCCTTCAAGGATCTCCAGCTCGGCATCGACCGACGGGTACCCCATCCTCAGCCGCATGAGGAACCGGTCCAGTTGGGCCTCGGGAAGGCTGTATGTCCCGTCCATGTCGATCGGGTTCTGCGTCGCCACGACCATGAACGGGCGGGGCACGGGATAGCCCGTGCCGTCAGCGGTGACCCGCCCTTCCTCCATCACCTCCAGCAGGGCCGACTGCGTCTTCGGTGAGGCGCGGTTGATCTCGTCGCCGATGACGAGGTTGGCGAAGACGGGTCCGCGGCGGAAGCCGAACTCGTTGGCACGCTGGTCGTACACCATCGTCCCGGTGATGTCCGCCGGCAGCAGGTCCGGCGTGAACTGGATGCGGTGGCAGCCGGCGTTGACCGAGGCCGCGAGGCTTCGGGCCAGCGAGGTCTTACCCAGGCCCGGAACGTCCTCGACGAGCAGGTGCCCCTCGGCGAACAGGCAGATCGTCGCGAGTTCGACAACATCCCGCTTGCCCCGGATGACCTTCTCGATATTCGCGACGACGTCATGGAAGGTGGCCGAGAACGCGGCCACGCCGGACTGGTCGCCGCGCAGGTGGTCGCGGTCGTCGTTCCTGTTTGTCATGCCCTGCCTCCTGGTCCGGTCGGGGTAGGGAACGCTGACCGTCCTCGCCGCGCGGACTGGCTGCTCATCACCGGGTCGGGCTCCTCCTCGTCGGGACCGATCGGGCGGGTACGAGTCGTGCTGCTACCGGTCGCACCTGCTGCGATCGGGCTGGTGCGGGCGGGCGGGTACGAGTCGGGGGGCGGACCGTGCCGGACTAGGGGGCGACCGGCCCGGTCCGCCCGCGGGCGGTGGGGAGATCCGCCCGGGAACGGCGACTCCAGCGGCCGTCGCCGACACGGAGACGATCCGTTCCGCTGCGGTAGNCGACGGGCACCCCCGTTTCGTTGTGCCATAGCCTGAATTAGTTGTTGATCTGATGGCCAGGAGGCCCACACCGGCATGCACGCGCCGCACCGGCGTCCGCCATGCTGCGCGACTCCCCCGAGGTGATGTCACGAAAGGCATCAAGCGCGTCGCAACCTGTCCGACGAACGCCGCGTCCTACCTACCAAGAGGGATGACCCGCCCAAGTGGTCCATCTCGGGATAGTCGACGTCAACACATGAATATCAACAGACTCCCGCGCGCCGTTGGGTATGGCGCCTGGGATGCGGTGAGCGCTGTACCCCTCCCGCGGCGCTCCCCCGCGGTGTCTGTGTGGGCGGGCGGGGTGGCACGCCCACACAGACACCGACCCGTTCGAGGACACCGACCCGTTCGGGCTGTCCGCTCCCACCGCCTGCACTCCGGCGCCGAGGACCAACGACGCCCGGCACGGCCGTGCTGCCGGAGCTGCCTTGCCGCGCCCGCGCGCCGGCCCTGATCAGGGAAAGTGAGACCACGACCATCTCCGCATTCGGGCGGCGGCTGCGTCGCGTCATCACGGCAGCGGCCGGCGCGGCGCTGTGCGTGGGCGCCGGGCTGGCCGCCGCCGCACCCGGAACGCCACCGTTCGCCCTCGACCTCACCACCGGCGGCAGTTGGCTGGCGAGCGAGTCGACCGGCACCGTCACGCACCTGCAGAGCACGACCGAGCGGGCGGACGCGGCCGTCACCGTGCCCGGCGCAGTCGGACATCGGCTGTCCGTCCTGCGCAACGGCCCGGATCTCCTCGTCTGCGACGAGGACGCCGGCCTGCTCCACCTGATCGAGCCGCAACGCCTTGCCCCCGCCCGAACGGCCAGCCTGCGTCCCGGCACGACAGTGATCGCAGGGAGCAAGGTGATCTACGCCGTTGATGGTGCGAGTGGGCGGGTACGACGCCTGGACGGACGGTTGCTCACCGACGTTGGACCGGTCATCGACCTCGGCGGAGCCCTCGGCGCCGTCGTCCGGACGCGGGACGGAACGTTGTGGGTGCCCGTGCGTACCAGCGGCTCCGTGGTGCCGATCCGCGATGGCGTGGCGTCGGCCCCGATTCCCGTCGCCCGACCGGACCATCAGATCGACATCGTGCTGGCCCAGGATCGCCCGGTGGTCGTCGACGGCACGGCCGGGACGGCGATCCCGCTCGCCGGCGCCCGGCCTGGCCGGGCGATCGCGTTGCCGGTGACCCTGACCACCGCGTCCNCACCGTCCGACCCGGTGGTGGTTGCGGCCGACGCGACAGAGCAGGGCACCGTCCCAGTAATCGACACGGTTGCCGGACGGCTCCTGCTCGCAGACGTCCACGACGGCACGGTGACCGCGCATGATCTGCCAACCGTGCCGGATGATGGAAGGGCCCGAGCGGGGGGCAGCACGGCCCAGCCGGGAGGTGGCACGACCCAGCCGGGGGGTGGCACGGCCCGAGCGGAGGGCAGTCCATCCCCGCCGGGGGACGACACAGTCCGAGCGGGGGGTGGCGGCGACGCGGCCTCCGCCGGCCCCGCAGCCCCGACCGGGCTCCCCGACATCGATCGACCTGCGAGATCATCAGAGGGCTCGGCGACGCCTCCGGGGGACGCCCACACGGGCGGCGACCTGGCCCGACCGGACGGGCAGGCCAGTGGACCCGACGTCACCGGAGGCGACCCAATCCGCGGAGGCGACGCGGCCAAAGGGGACGCAGCGGCCGGAGGCGGCGAAGCGGGCCGCGGAGGCGAGGGGGACGAGGGGCCGGTAGCTCCCCGCCGGCTCGGTCCACCGGTCGGACATGGCGGGATGATCTACATCCCGGACCAGGATGGCCGGATGGTCTGGGTCTTCGATACGCGCACTCGCGGATTCATCTCACCGATCGTCGTCCCCGGGTCCGCCCCCGAGCCGGCGACCGCCGCAGACACCGCGCGGATCACCGTGACCGCCGAGGGCGATCAGGTGTGGGTGAACGATCCGGCCGGCCCCGACGCCGTGCTCATCGACGGCACGCGGCGGGCGACGGTAGCGAAACAGCCATCGGGGCTGCCGGGTCAGACCGGCACGGCTCCAGCTCGCCCGCTGCCGGCCCCGCCGCCCCGACCGCAGGCCACGCCCGTCGAACCGCGCCCGGCGCCCGCGACCGCCGAGCGGGCGGGGACGCGACCACAGCCGGCCGTCATCCCCGACCCCGAAACCGGGAACGTGGTCACCCTGCCGCCTCCACCGGCGACGACATCGCCCGTCCCGCGTCCCCCGCAGCCCACGGACACCCCGAGCCCACGGCCGGGCATCACCACCCAGCCGGAGCAGACACTCGTCGAGCTTCCCGGCGGGGATCCGACGACGCAGCCCCACTCCCCCCGCCGGCCCACCTGACGACCGGCCTGGACACCTGCCTCGCCCACGATCCGGCTTGGCGCCGGACAGCCCGCCGACCAGGGGTGGCTCCGCGCGACGAACGGGCCCGCGCGACGAACGGGCCCGCGCGACGACCAGCCCTGGACACGGCCGAGCCCGCGCGACCGGGCCTGGCCACGGCCGCCTCGAGACGGTGCGGTGGCCGGCTGCCCTAACGCCCTGAGGCGCTGTCCAGCCGGGAGGCGCGAGGCGTCCGCTGCCGGGAGCCGCAGTCCGCGCAGGTGGGGTCGCGCACCACCGACAGCGAACGGACGTCCAGATCCCACAGATCGGCGACGAGCATCCGGCCGATGGACGGCTCGCCGAACCCGGAGATCAGCTTGATGACCTCCATCGCCGCGAGGCACCCGACCGTCCCCGCGACCGCTCCGAAGACGGGGAACCCGAGGGGATCCCAGTCGGGGTCGCCCTCGGCGAAAACGCACCGCAGGCATGCGCTGTCCCCGGCGACGGTGAGCAACTGGATCTCGGTCGCGTTCATCGCCGCGACGACCAGAGGCACCTCGGCGTCCAGGCACATTCGGTTGATCTGGAAGCGTTCGGGGAAGTTGTGCCGCGCGTCGATCACGACGTCGGCGGCGGCCACCAGCTCGGGCAGCAGCGGATCGAACAGGTCCCGGTCCCAGGTCTCCACCGCGACCTCCGGGTAGTGGATACCCAGGGTGTCCGCGGCGATCAGGACTCGGGGCTCGCCGATCCGGTCGGGGCGCATCAGGGTCTGGCGGTTCAGATCGGGCTTCTCCAACGGGCCGGGATGGACCAACACCAGTCGCCCGACGCCGGCGGCGGCGAGATAGGTGGTGGCGGCGCCGCCCACCCCGCCGATCCCGGCCACGAGCACCGTCGCCCCGCTCAGACGCTCCTGCTCACCGGGGCCGAAACCGGCCATCAGTTGGCGCGTGAAGCGCTGGGTGTCCATGACCTGCCCTCGTCTGGTGTGGCCGACGTTTTCCAGAAGTTGGCTCTGGTTTCCCGCGTTTGCGCGCTTCTCACCCCCACCGGGGACGAATCCCCGGTTCGCCGACCACAGTACCAAGAACGCCGGTCCCGTCCCCGCCCGCGGTTAGGATGACTGGATGTCTGATCTTGCACCGGCTACCCGCGCGGACGCTCGCCGTAACCGGCAGGCGATTCTGGCGACCGCTCGCCGGGTGTTCGCGGAGCAGGGCATCCAGGCCTCACTCGATGAGATCGCGCAGCGTGCCAACGTCGGGAACGCCACGCTCTACCGGCATTTCGGCTCGCGCTGCCAGCTCGTCGCCGCCGCCCTGTCCGAGCAGATGGAAAAGTACGCGCAGATGGCGGCCGCCGCGGCGGCCGAACCCGATCCGTGGACTGCCCTGCGCGGCTACCTGACAGCACTGTGCCGGATGCAGGCGGCGGATCGGGGGCTGGCCGACCTGCTGGCCAGCGACGCCTTCCCGGACGCCGCGATCGACGCGGCACGCGACAACGCCCGGCGGGACGTGGTGCGCACCATCCGCCGCGCACAGCACGCGGGGGCGCTACGCGCCGATTTCGCCCCGCAGGACATTCTGATCATCCTGATGGCCAACGCCGGTCTCATCCACCGTGCCGGCGCGCACGCCCCGGAGAGCTCCGCCCGGCTGATCGCCCTCCTGCTCGACGGGCTGCAGGCCGCCGCCGCGACGTCGGCGCCGCCGCCTCCACCGGAATCCGAGCTGCTCACCGTGATGCGCGGCGAGACGCTGGCCGAGCAGCCGCCCGGGGTGCAGGACAAGGCGGCCGCGGACGGGCCGCGGGGCGGGTAGCGGGTAGTGGTCCGGTCGTCCGGCCGTCCGGCTGCGGTCATCCGGCCGTCCGGTCATCCGGCCGTCCGGTCAAGGGGTGAGTACCACCTTCATGCACTCGTCCTCCTTGTCCCTGAACGTCGTGAAGCCGTGGGGCGCGTCGTCGAGGCCGAGTCGGTGAGTGATGACGAAACTCGGGTCGATCTCGCCGTTGCGGATCCGGTCGAGCAGCGGCCGCAGATACCGCTGCACGTGGCACTGCCCGGACCGCAGGGTCAGTCCGCGGTTCATCAGTGAGCCCATCGGGAACTTGTCGACGAACCCGCCGTAGACGCCGATGACCGAGACGACACCGCCGTTGCGGCAGTTGCGCACCGCCTCCCGCAGGGCGAACGGGCGGTCACTTTCCTGCCGGGTGACCTGCTTCGCACGGTCGTAGGAGTGGGCCGCGTGCGAGAAATGGTGCGCCTCGAGGCCCACGGCGTCGATGCAGGCGTCCGGGCCGCGCCCGGCGGTCAGCTCCAGCAGCGCCTCGCGGACGTCGGACTCCTCGTAGTTGACGGGCTCGGCCCCCGAGTTGTCCCGGGCCATCTCGAGCCGGTAGGGAAACCGGTCGATGACGATGACCCGCTCGGCGCCGAGCAGGAAGGCGCTCGCGACGGCGAACTGGCCGACCGGCCCGGCCCCCCAGACGGCGATGACGTCACCGGGCGTGATGTCGCAGAACTCGGCCCCCATGTACCCGGTGGGGAGGATGTCGGAGAGGAACAGCACGCGCTCGTCCGGCAGGTCGTCCTCGATCTTGATGGGTCCGATGTCGGCGAACGGCACCCGGGCGTACTCGGCCTGCCCGCCGGGGAATCCGCCGAGCATGTGCGAGTAGCCGAAGATGCCGCCGGGGGCGTGGCCGAGGATCTTCTCCGCCAGGGAGGCGTTCGGGTTGGAGTTCTCGCACAGCGAGTAGTCGCCGGCCAGGCAGGTGTTGCACCGTCCGCACGCGATGGGGAACGGCACGACGACCCGGTCGCCGATGCGAAGGGTCTCCACGTCGTGACCGACGTCGACCACCTCGCCCATGAACTCGTGGCCGAGCACGTCCCCCTTCATCATCGTCGGCACGAACCCGTCGTAGAGATGCAGGTCGGTGCCGCAGATGGCGGTCTTGGAGACCCGGATGACCGCGTCATGGCTGTTCAGGATCTGCGGATCGGGGACCTGTCGGACCTCGACCTCGCCCCGACCGAGCCAGCAGTTTGCACGCATGACTGGAGTCCCTTCGCGTTACGCTCGGCCGAGCGGCCGGGCCGGGTGCTGGCGCAGCAGGCGGCTGGCCGGCCGNGAGCCGGTCGGACTCGCCTCGGACCGGACGACCTCGCCGGTCTCCATGAGCTGCTTGAAGCGGCGCAGGTCCTCGGCGAGAAGCTGACCGGGTTCCTCCCCGAGCACCTTCGCGAGCGCGACGCCGGCGGCTCCGGCGGGCGGCTGGTACTCCAGGTCGACCTGGACCTCGGTCCCCCGGCCCCCGGGCGCCGGCCGGAAGCGCACCGTGNCGGCGTTGCGGACGTCCGAGCGGCCGACCGACCGCCAGGCGATCAGCTCGTCGGGCCGGTCCTCGACGATCCGGGCATCCCATTTGATCTTCCTCCCGGCCGGTCCCCGGATCTTCCAGTGCGAGGTTCCGTCGGTGGTCCGCACCGAGTCGAGGTGGTACATGAACGTGGGCAACGACTCGAAGTCGTGCCACCGGCGGTAGAGGTCCTGGGGGGCCCGGCGGATGGTGGTGCTCGACCTCGCGTGCACCAGATGGCCCGGCGCCTCGGCGCGGCTGTGGCGGCGGGCGGCGATGACGTCCAGCACGGTGACGCCGACGACCGAGCCCACGGCCAACAGCGGGCGGGCCAGGCCGGCGCCGGTCACCCGGCGCCGGGCCGCGACGAGCGCCAGCGCCGACAGGTCGAGCAGGTCGCCCGCGACCCGTCCCCACAGCCACCGGCCCGGCTGCTCGCTGCCGAGCACGCCGACCCCGCCGGCGATCTTGTGGCCGCCGAAGATCCGCGTCAGGGTCCTGGAGACGGCCGAGTCGTCGGCTCCGATGGCCCGGGCGACCAGGTCGGGCGCCCCGAGCTCGGTCGCGCCGAGGCCGATGCCGAACCAGCCGAGCGCGCTGCCGAGGGCGTCCGGGCGGACGGCACCTCGCGCGCCGCCGCGTTCTCCCTGGTCGCCGGGCTNGCGCGCCTGCGGGTCGCGGAACTGCTGTTGACTGTTCTGCGTGCTCATCGCTGATCCCCCGTTTCGACTTCGGCCGGCCGGCCGTGCCGGCCGGGCGTGGGCATTCGTGATCGGCTCCTGATCCCGGTCAGACGAAGGTCTCGTCGACGTAGNACCAGCGCCAGTGCTCGCCCGGTTCGAAGGAGCGCACGATCGGATGGGCGGTGGCGTGCGCGTGGGCCCGGGCGTGGCGCAGCGGGGAGGAGTCGCAGCAGNCGACGTGGCCGCAGGTCAGGCACAGCCGCAGGTGCACCCAGACGGAGCCGACCCGCAGGCAGTCCTCACAGCCGCGCGCGGTGTGCGGAACAACGGGTCGAACCAGCGCGAGATGGGGATCCACCCCGGTAGTGGTCATGATCGACCTCCTCGGACTCGCAGCAGCCGTTCGAGTTCACCGATCCGGTCGAGCAGGTCGAGCACGACCCCGCTCGCGGCGTAGGTGATGCCGAGGTCACGGCGGAGCCGTTCGATGCGGGCGGCGCGGGCCACCGCCGTCGCCGCGAGCGTGTAGCGGCCGGCGGGGTCGATGTCGGCGTCGAGCAGGCCGAGCGCCACCAGCCGGCGAACCAGATCGGGATGCAGCCGGACCGCGGCGCAGAAGGCGTCCAGATCAAGCGCCTGGTCGCGACGGTCGACGGCTCGGGTGCGCACCAGCAGCGTGGTCATCACCGCTCCCTCGGGTTGAACGACGACGTCCCGGCGAGCTCGGCGAACAGCTCCCGCTCCCGTTCGGTCGGCTTCGGCGGGACCATGATCCGCGCGTGGGCGTAGAGGTCGCCGGCGCCCTCACCGCGGTACGGAGCACGCCCGGGCCGAGGCAGGCCCCGTCCGCGCAGGCGCAGACGGCGGCCGGTGGAGGTGCCGGGCGGGACGGTGAGGGTCGCCTCGCCGCCGGCCGGATTGGGCAGGGTGACACGCGCGCCGAGGACTCCCTCCCACGGCGCGAGCGGCAGATCGATGTACACATCGCGGCCCTCGACCCGGAACCTCGGATCCGGGGCCAGCCGCACCACCAGGTACAGGTCGCCACGCCCGCCCCCGCCGCGGCCCTGGCCGCCCTGCCCGGCCAGCCGCAGCCGCTGGCCGTCGGTGACCCCGGCCGGGATCGTCACCTCCACCTCCCGCGTGCCGCCACCGGAGGCGGGCAGAGTGATCCGCCGCCGCCCCCCGTGGTACGCCTCGGCCAGGCCGACCTCGATCTCGGCTTCCTGGTCCGCACCGGGCACCGGGCCCGCCTGGTCGCGGCGGCGGAAGAAGCCGCCGAACAGGTCGTCGACGCCGAAGCCCTCGAAACCCGAGAAGCCCTCGAAACGGGCATCCGGACCGCCGCCGCCACCCGTTCCCGGACCGGCACCGGGGCCGGCACGGGCACGGGCACGGGCACCGGCACCGGCACCGGCACCGGCACCGGCACCGGCCCAGTGTTCGGCGCCCTCGGGCATCCGGCGGAAGTCCCGGCCGAACCGGTCGTACCGCTTTCGGCTCTCCGGGTCGGACAGGATGTCGTAGGCCTCCGACACCTCCTTGAACCGCTCCTCGGCCCGCGGATCGGAGTTGATGTCCGGGTGGTATCTGCGGGCGAGCCTGCGGTAGGCGCTCTGGATGGCGTCGGGGTCGGCGTCGCGGGGGACGCCGAGGATCTCGTAGAAGTTCCCCCGGCTGCGATCCCTGGTTCCGCTGGCGCTCATCTGATCTCCACAGTCACGACGCCGTCGGCGAGCGCGGGCCGGCGCTCACGGCCACCGACGCCGGCCGCAGCACGTGCCCGTCGGCCTGGTAGCCGGGGCGCATCACCTCGACGACGGTTCCGGCCGGGCCCGCCGTCGCCCACGCGGAGCCGTCGACGACGGCCCCGACCTCGTGCCGGTGGGGATCGAACAGACCGCTGTCGGCGTCGATGCGGCTGACCCCGCTGGCCCGCAGGGCCTCCAGGGCGAGGTGGCGGACCCCGCGGACGCCGTCGACGAGCGCATCAGGATGAGACTCGGCGTGCCCGAGCGCCAGTTCGAGATGATCCAGCACGGGCAGCCAGGCCAGCACCACCCGATCCCGCTCGGCTGCCTTCGCCGCGGCGATCTCCCGGCCCGTCCGCCGACGGACGTTGTCGAAGTCCGCCAGCGTCCGCAGGTGAGCCGCCTGGCACTGTTCGAGCTGGACGGCGAGATCGGATGCCGTCGCCGCGTCGGGCCGCTCGATGTCGGGCCGCTCGATGTCGGGCCGCTCGGCGTCCGACCGGTCCTCAGCCATCGTCCCCGGTGGTGAACTCGGCGTCGATGACGTCGTCCCCACCGGCCCCCTGGCCTCCGCCAGCACCGACCCCGCCAGCCCCACCACCACCGGCACCACCGGCTGCGCCGGCCGCACCGGCACCGCCGGCCGACGACGACGTACCTCCCGGCGCGGACGCCGTCTCCCGCTCCCCGGCGGCGGGCAGACCATAGAGGATCTGCTGCAGATCGTTGATGATCGGCCGGGCGCGGTCGACGTCGGCGTTCTCGGCCAGGGCGCGCCGGGCATCGGCGATGAGCTGCTCGGCGCGGGCCGACTCGTGCGTCGCAACCCGGCCGCCGAGCTCGGCGAGTCGGCGTTCGACCTGGTAGACGATGGTGTCGAGCTGGTTGCGGGCGTCGGCGTTCTCCCGCAGCCGGATGTCCTCGGCCCGGTTGCGCTCGGCGTCGGCGACCATGCGCTCGATGTCCTCGGACGGCAGGTTGGTGTTGTCCGAGATGGTGATCCGCTGCTCGACGCCGGTGTCGGTGTCCTTCGCCGTGACGTTGAGGATGCCGTTGGCGTCGATGTCGTAGGTGACGTCGACCTGTGCCCGACCGCGCGGGGCGGGGCGGATTCCCTCCAGGCGGAACCGGCCCAGCGTCCGGTTGTCGGCGGCCATCTCGCGTTCCCCCTGGAGCACGACGATGTCCACCGCCGACTGGTTGTCCTCCGCCGTGGAGAACGTCTCGGTGCGCCGCGCCGGGATCGTGGTGTTGCGGTCGATCACCTTCGTNCTCACGCCGCCGAGGGTCTCCACTCCGAGGGAGAGCGGGGTGACGTCCAGCAGCAGCACGTCGGAGACCTCGCCCTTGATGACCGCGGCCTGGATGGCGGCGCCGACGGCGACGACCTCGTCCGGGTTGACCGTCATGTTCGGATCCTTGCCGGCGGTCAGCCGGCGCACGAGGGCCTGCACAGCCGGCATGCGGGTGGCGCCGCCGACGAGGATCACCTCGTCGAGGTCCCGCTCGGAGAGTTTCGCGTCCGACATCGCCTGCCGCAGCGNCCCCATGCACCGTTCAAGCAGATCCGCCGTCACCTGCTCGAACTGCGAGCGGGTCACGGTGGTGTCGAGGTGCTTCGGGCCGCCTGCGTCGGCCGTGACGAACGNCAGGTTCACCTGCGTCTGCGTCACCGAGGAAAGCTCGATCTTCGCCTTCTCCCCGGCCTCGAACAGCCGCTGCAGCGCCTGCGGGTCGCTGCGCAGGTCGATGCCGTTGTTGTTCGTGAACTCGTCGGCGAGCAGGTCGACGAGGCGGCGGTCCCAGTCGCTGCCGCCGAGATGGGTGTCGCCGGCGGTCGCGCGCACCTCGACGATGCCGTCGCCGACGTCGAGGATCGACACGTCGAACGTGCCGCCGCCGAGGTCGAAGACGAGCACGGTCTCGTGCGCGCGCTTGTCCATCCCGTACGCCAGCGCCGCCGCGGTCGGCTCGTTGATGATCCGCAGGACCTCCAGGCCGGCGATCCGGCCGGCGTCCTTCGTGGCCTGCCGCTGCGCGTCGTTGAAGTAGGCCGGCACGGTGATGACCGCTTCGGTGACCTTCTCGCCGAGGAATCGGGCGGCGTCGTCGACCAGTTTCCGCAGCACCATCGCGGAAATCTCCTCGGGCGCGTACTGCCGCCCGCGCACGACGATCCGCGCCGCGTCGTCGGTGCCCCGATGAATGTCGTAGGTGACGGTCCGAAGTTCGCTTGCCACCTCGCTGTACCGGCGGCCGATGAACCGCTTCACCGCGGTTATCGTGCCCTTCGGATTGAGAATTGCCTGGNGGCGGGCAAGCTCCCCGACCAGCCTCTCCCCACTCTGCGTGAATGCGACCACGGAAGGGGTCGTCCGGGCTCCCTCGGCATTGGGGATGACGGTCGGCTGGCCGCCTTCCACGGCGGCGATGACCGAGTTCGTCGTCCCCAGGTCGATTCCTACAGCCTTACCCACGATGCCCTCCCGGGAGTCCGCGACGTGCGGGTCACGCGAAGGCTGCCCCCGTGGGCCGGAACCAATCGGGTGTGACGCCAGATCCCGGCAGGTCACGGGCCCGGCCGGCCCCGATACCGAGCGGCGCGGGCGGTGCTCGACGCCGCCGTGGTCGCTCGTGGCGGCCGCGGCGGCGCGGGCGTCGGCACCGTGCCGGGCCGCTCAGACGGCCGCGAGGGCCACTTCCGTCGACTTGATCAGGGCGGTGACGGAGGAACCCTCGGCAAGGCCGAGATCGGTCGCGGCGGCCAGGGTGATCGCGGAGGTGAGCTCGCCGCCGCTGTCGAGGGCGATGTGCGCGACGGCCATCGCGCCGCCGGTCTCGAGGCTGGAGATCGTGCCGCGGAGCTGGTTGCGGATGCTCAGACCGTCCACGCTGCCGGTGGTGAGGGAAACCTCGGTGGACTTGATCAGCACTTCGACGGTGGAGCCCGCCGACAGGCCGAGTTCCTTGATCGCATCTATGGTCACCGCGGCCGTCACCTTCTGCCCGCCAGGCAATGCGATTAGTACAGTANTCATCACCGCACCTTCGGTGATGTCGGTGACGGTTCCGGTCAGTTGGTTACGTATGGTCAGACTCACGGCTACACCTTTCGTCGGTCCACCCAGCGCGTCCCTTCAGTTCTACTCGTTCGCCTGGGACACGTGCCCGCTCCGATCGCGCCTTGATTTCCGCACGTACCGAAAAGAGCCGCGGGTGAACGCCGCGGATGCGTCTCCCTTTGCGTCTGGAAAAGCGTAGGCAAGTGGCCGCACGGATGTGGCCGATCCCACATTTCGGAGACGGCTGCCGATACCCGAGAGCGCTCGACTGGCTCCCGCCGGCCCCGCACATTACCGCCCGGGGACGGCGTTCCNGGCTATCCGCTCCGGGCCAGGGCGGCGCAAAGCGGCTCGAACCGGGCCACCCGGATGTTCCCACCAAAACGTTCCGGCCGTACCCCGCCCGCGGACCGACCGGCGGATAGAGTACGGGCAATGACGACCGTCGCCGGCGTTGGGTGCGGTTCGCCTCGGCGGCCGGCGAGGCGTCGGCCCGAATGCCGCCTCGCGGATGGCGGCGCCCGGGATCTGGGAATCCGCCGAGGTCCACGGTCCACTCCCTCATCCGCAACGAGGTCGGAATGGCAGAAACACCGACGACAGCGACGGCGATCGTCACCGGGGCGGGGCGGGGAATCGGGGCGGCGATCGCCGCCGACCTCGCCCGCCGCGGTTATCACGTGGTCGTGAACTACCGGCGCGATGCCGACGCGGCGGCCGCCGTGGTCGCGGGAATTCACCGGTCGGGGGGCAGCGCGGTCGCGCTGGCGGGTGACGTCACCGCCCCGGACGACGTGGCGTCGCTGGTCGCGACCGTGCTCGCCGACCGCGGCCGGATCGACGCGCTGGTGGTCAACGCGAACACCGTCGCCCCGCCCTTCGCACCGCTGAGCGAGCTGACCTGGGCGGCGTTCGCCGCGAAGATGACCGGCGAGCTCGCCGGGGCCTTCCACATCACCCAGCAGGTGGTGGCGGTCATGCGGGCGCAGGGCGAGGGGCGGCTGGTCTATCTCGGCAGCACCGCCGCCGACTACGTGGGCGCGGGCCGGCTCGCCCACGGCACGGCGAAGGCGGCGCTGGCCACCTTCGCCCGCCACGTCGCCGCGGAGACGGCCCGCGACGGGATCAGCGTCCTGACCGTCGCGCCCGGCGCCGTGCGCACCGAGGCCACCGCAGCGGTCCTCAACGCGGAACGCGAGAAGGCGCTGGCGGACAACTCGGTGCTGCACCGCATCCTGGAACCGGCGGACGTCGCCGCCGCCGTCGGGTTGGCCCTCGACCCCGCCCTGCGCCCGGCGACCGGAACGGTCCTACGCGTCGACGCCGGCTGGTCGGTACTCGCCGGCGGCCCCACCGCCTGAGGCCGCCAGCGGGCCGGTCTATCGTCAGTCACCTACCGGTCGCCGATCGTCTACCGGTCGCCGGTCGGGTAGCGGTCGCTGGTCGTCGTCGCCCGCTGGGCGCGGCCCCCTTCCAGGCGTCCGCCCTCCGCGACCGCCCTGCCGCCGAAGCCGGCGGTCGTCAGGTCGTCCAGGTGCAGGCTGTCCAGGGGCGCGGGCGCCCGGACTCCCCGTAGCCGCAGAGCCATGGCGATCTTGGTCAGGCCGAGTGCGAGAGCGGCGAGCCCGACCCACAGGGCCAGCAGCGACCGCGAGTCCCGCGGGTAGCCCACCGCCCAGAACGCGACCCCGATCTCCAGCGCGCCGACGACGAGCGGCATCCACCACTGCGCCGGCGCCCGCCCGTCCGCCTCGGCCTCGGCGTGCTGCTCGGAGCGCCGGGCCGCGAACGAGTTGATGATGTCGTACACACCCTTGATCAGGAAGAACCAGGCCACCGTCCGAGCCACCACCTTGAAGGTGGGATCCGGCCAGACCAGCGCCACGATCCCGCCCACCACGAACAGCGCGGCGAGCAGCAGGTGGGACCACCGCCAGTCCCGGGCGGTCGCCCCCGCGGCCAGCACCTCGCTGGCCGCGCCCAGCAGCAGGACGATCCCCAGCACCACCGCGATCCTCTTCAGGGAATGCATGTCGAACTGCGGGATCGCCAGNGCGAACAGGGTGAAAGCCACACCTACGGCGAGAAGTGCGTACCACGGAATACCGGCTGACCGCGACTGCGTCCTTCGGTCCGCAGCCCGTTGATCGATCACAGTTCCCACCCCCGTCTCGTCAGGGTCGTCCCGTCTGGCGGGATCCGTCCCTCACTTCTGGACCACAGGTCAGCACCCTGATTCCCACCGTAGAGCCGACCACGCATGACCACCGGAAATCGTCCCGGCGGACCGCCGGCCGCGGTGCCGGACTATTCAGGTCGGGCGCGGCTCCGGACCCGCGAGCCGCAGGCACGTCACCGACCGTGGGAAATTCCCCGGGAATGACGATGCCTGCGGCCGCCGACGGCGCCACGCCGCACATTGATCGAATCGACGGCCCACGGCTGCGGTGTAGCCTGCCGTCGAGCCGACCCGAAGTCGCTGTGCCCCCGCTCGGAATCACCGGGATTCTCTTCGGAAAGACGTCTGGTCCGGTATGGCCGCCGGCGAGGTGATTCAATCGATGTTGACTATCAGGCCGATGCTGACCGTCAGGCCGATGCTGACCGCGGCGGCGGGCGTCCTGACGAGCCCGCTGACGCCGGACGACTACCGGGCCATGGTGAACCCGCTGTGGTCGCGGCGGCACTTGTCCGNCCGGGTCGAAGAGGTGGTACCGGAGACCCCGGACGCCTCGACCGTCGTCCTGCGGCCCGGTCGCGGCTGGCGGCGACACCTCGCCGGCCAGCACGTCGGCGTCGGCGTGAACATCGATGGCGTGTGNCACTGGCGGACGTTCTCGCTGTCGTCCCCGCCCGGCCGCCCGGACGGGCTCGTCACCATCACCGTGAAGGCCGCTCCCGGCGGGTTCGTGTCCCACCACGTCGTCCACCGGCTGCGTCCCGGCGAGATCGTCCGGCTCGGCCAGCCGACGGGCCAGTTCGTGCTGCCGGCGGACCTGCCGCCCCGGTTGCTGTTCGTGACCGCCGGCAGCGGCATCACCCCGGTGATGTCGATGCTGCGCGGCCTCGCCCTCGCCGGGGACCGGCCGGACGTCTTCCTCGCGCACATCGCGCCCGACGGGCCGGCGGTCATCTTCGGCGACGAACTGCGCCGGATGGCGGCCCGGACCCCCGGCCTCCGCCTGCACGAGCACCACACCCGCTCCCGCCCCGGCCGGCGGGCGCGGCGGCCGACGATGGCGGACCTGGCCGCCACCTGCGCCGATCTGCCGGATCGGCCGGCGTGGGTCTGCGGGCCGCGGGGACTGCTCGACGACGCGGAGGCGTACTGGCGGGCGGCCGGCCTCGCCGACCGGCTGCGGACGGAACGGTTCCAGCCGGTGGCGCGCCCGTCCGCCGGGCCCGGCGGGCGGGTGCGCTTCGTCCGCAGCGGACGGGAAGCGCTCGCCGACGCGGGCACGCCCCTACTGGTGGCGGGCGAGGAGGCGGACGTCGCCATGCCGAGCGGCTGCCGCATGGGCGTCTGCCGCACCTGCCTGGCCCGCCTGGCCAGCGGCCGGATCCGGGACCTGCGCACCGGCGAGGAGCACGGCGACCCGGGCGACGTCATCCAGACCTGCGTGTCCACCGCCGTCGGCGACGTCGAGCTCGACCTGTGAGCCGAACCGGACCTGTGAGCCGAACCGGACCTGTGAGCCGAACCGGACCTGTGAGCCGAACCGGACCTGTGAGCCGAACCGGACCTGTGAGCCGAACCGGACCTGTGAGCTGAACCGGACCTGTGAGGAGAACGCGGATGCCAGCGCCCACGCATCTCAGTACCCGAGACATCGAGGAGTTCGGCCGGGAGCTCGACCGGCTGCGGGCGGAGGTCATCGCGAGCCGCGGCGAGGGCGACGCCCGCTACATCCGACGGGTGATCGCCCTCCAGCGCAGGCTCGAGGTCGGCGGCCGAGCGGTCATGTTCGCGTCCCTCGTGCCACCGGCGTGGCTGGCCGGTACGACGATGCTCGCCGTCGCCAAGATCCTCGAGAACATGGAGATCGGGCACAACGTCCTGCACGGCCAGTGGGACTGGATGCGTGACCCGGACATCCACTCCACCACCTGGGAATGGGATTTCGCCTCACCCGCCGAGCAGTGGAGGCACTCCCACAACTACGCCCACCACACGTACACGAACGTACTCGGCCGGGATCGGGACCTCGGGTACGGCATGCTGCGGGTCTCCCCCGAGCAGCCCTGGCACCCCGTGTACCTGGCCCAGCCCCTGTACAACCTGGGTCTCGCGGCCGTCTTCNAACACGGGATCGCGATCTACGACGCGGAGATCGACAAGGCGTGGCGGGGCGAGAAGGACTGGGGCGAGACCGCGAGCCAGCTCGGGCAGACGCTGCGCAAGTCCGCCCGCCAGGGGCTCAAGGACTACGTGGCGTTCCCCCTGCTCGGCGGTCCGGCGTTCCTCCCCGNCCTGCTGGGCAACCTCACCGCGAACGTCACCCGCAACGTCTGGGCGCACACCATCATCGTCTGTGGCCACTTCCCGGCGGGCACCCGGACCTTCACCGAGGAGGAGATCGCCGAGGAGAGCCGGGGCGAGTGGTACCTGCGACAGCTCCTCGGCTCCGCCAACATCAGCGGCCCGGCGCTCCTCCATCTCCTGTCCGGCAATCTCAGCCACCAGATCGAGCACCACCTCTTCCCCGACCTGCCCAGCAACCGCTACGCACAGATCGCCCCGCGGGTGCGCGAGCTGTGTGAGCGCTTCGGCCTGCCCTACACCACCGGCTCGCTGCCCCGGCAGACGGCGAGCGTCTGGCGACAGATCACCCGCCTGGCGCTGCCCGGCCCGGTGCGCTCGGCGGCGCGCCGCGGCCGGACCGAGCCCGTCGTCCCCCGCGCCGCCTGAGGGGAGCCGTCCCGCCGACGGCCGACAGCCGACAGCCGGCAGCCGGCAGACGACGGCCGGCATCGAACGCCCTGCTTACCGAGGTTGCCTACCGGGGGCGAGGCCGGNCCGGATGCAGGCGAGGAGCTCCTCGATGTCCACGGGCTTGGTGACGTAGTCGGTGGCCCCGGCGTCGAGGCACTTCTGCCGGTCGTCCGGCATCGCCTTGGCGGTGACGGCGATGATCGGCAGATCGGCGAACTGAGGCATGGCCCGGATGGCGGTGGTGGTGGCGTAGCCGTCCATCTCGGGCATCATCACGTCCATCAGCACGAGGTCGATGCCCGGGTTGGACTGCAGCGCGTCGATGCCCATCCGCCCGTCGGCGGCGTGGATCACCCGCAGCCCGTAGAGGTCGAGGATGCTGGTGATGGCGAAGACGTTGCGCACATCGTCGTCGACCACCAGCACGGTGCGCCCGGCGATCCCGGGGGCGGCAGCCACCTCCCGCGCCAGGGACGGGTCCGGATCGACGGGGACCGCCACCGGCGCCACCGGTGCACTCGCGGTCACCAGGTGGAGCCCCGGCTTCGCCTCGTCCATCGGCGCCGCGCCGTCCACCGGCGATGCCACGTCCACCGGCGGCGGCGCCACGTCCAACGGCGCCCCGTCGGGGAGCGCAGCCCACGGGGAGGGGGGAACGGGGGCCGGGGCCAGCCGTTCGGCGGAGGGTTGGGGGCCGTCGGGCGGTGTCGTCACGGCCGGGGCCATCGGCAGCCGGAGGGTGAAGGTGCTGCCCCGCCCGAACTCGCTGCGAGCCTGGATCTCCCCGCCCAGCAGCGTCGCCACCTCGCGACAGATCGACAGACCGAGGCCGGTGCCGCCGTAGCGGCGGCTGGTGGTGCCGTCGCCCTGCTGGAACGCCCCGAAGATGCGTTCCAGGTTCTCCCCCGCGATCCCGATGCCGGTGTCGGACACCGAGAACAGCACGGACTGCCCCGCTGCCCCCCCGCTGGCGCCGGACGACGTGATGGCCAGGTCGACGCTGCCCTGCTCGGTGAACTTCACCGCGTTGGACAGCAGGTTGCGCAGCACCTGCGCGACCAGGTGACGATCGGTGCGCAGCCGGGCGGGGAGGTCGGGCGCCATTGCGACGGTGAAGCGCAGGCCCTTCTCCGCGGTGATCGGCGAGAAGGTGGCCTGGACGTCGTCGACGATGTCGGCCAGGGCGACCTCCTCGACGTGGATGTCCATCTTCCCGGCCTCGACCTTGGACAGATCGAGGATGTCGTTGATGAGCTGCAGCAGATCCGAACCCGCGGAATGGATGACGTGCGCGTACTCGACCTGCTTCGGTGACAGGTTGCGGGTGGGGTTCTGCGCCAGCAGCCGGGCCAGGATCAGCAGGCTGTTCAGGGGTGTGCGGAGCTCGTGCGACATGTTCGCCAGGAACTCCGACTTGTACTTCGAGGCGAGGGCGAGCTGGCGGGCCCNCTCCTCCAGCTCCTGACGGGCCTGCTCGATCTCGAAGTTCTTGACCTCGATGTCGTGGTTCTGCCGGGCCAGCAGGGTGGCCTTCTCCTCCAGCTCGGCGTTGGAGAGCTGGAGGTCCTCCTGCCGGGACTGCAGTTCCTCGGACCGCGCCCGCAGCTCGGACGCGAGCCGCTGGGACTCGTCCAGCAGGGCGTCGGTGCGGGCGTTCGCGATGATCGTGTTGACGTTGACGCCGATGGTCTCCGTGAGCAGGTTCAGGAAGTCGTGGTGGACCTGCGTGAAGGGGCTGAAGGAGGCGAGCTCGATGACGCCGAGCACCTGGTCCTCGAACAGGATCGGCAGCACGATCAGGGCGACCGGAGCCGACTGCCCGAGGCTCGAGGCGATCTGCAGATAGTCGGCGGGCGTGTTCGCGACGACGATCGTCCGCTTCGTCCGCGCGGCCTGCCCGACGAGGGACTGCCCGAAGTCGAACCGGCGCGGAACGTCCCGGGGAGCCTGGTAGCCGTAGCTCGCGATCAGGTTGAGCGCCGGCCGTTCCACCCCCGACTCGGCGAGCAGGAAGGTGCCGTACTGGGCGTCGACCATCGGCGTCAGCTCGTCGATGACGAGCTGGGCGACGGTCTGCAGGTCGCGATGTCCCTGCATCAGCCCGCCGATGTGGGCGAGGCTGGTCTTCAGCCAGTCCTGTTCCTGGTTCGCGCGGGTCGTCTCGCGCAGCGAGCGGACCATCGCGTTGATGTTGTCCTTGAGCTCGGCGACCTCGCCCTGGGCATCGACGTCGATCGACCTGGTCAGGTCACCGGTGGCGACGGCGCTGGTGACGGCGGCGATGGCCCGGACCTGCCGGGTGAGGTTCCCGGCCAGCTCGTTGACGTTCTCGGTGAGGCGCTTCCAGGTGCCCGAGAGGCCCTCCACCTCGGCCTGGCCGCCGAGGATGCCGTCCGTGCCCACCTCGCGGGCCACCCGCGTCACCTCGGCCGCGAACGAGGACAACTGGTCGACCATCGTGTTGATGGTCGTCTTCAGCTCGAGGATCTCCCCGCGGGCGTCGACGTCGATCTTGCGGGTCAGATCGCCCCGGGCGACCGCCGTCGTGACCTGGGCGATGTTGCGGACNTGGCTGGTCAGGTTGTTCGCCATGAAGTTGACGTTGTCGGTGAGGTCCTTCCAGGTGCCGGACACCCCCTTCACGCTCGCCTGACCGCCCAGGCGGCCGTCCGTACCGACCTCGCGGGCCACCCGCGTCACCTCGTCGGCGAAGGCGCCGAGCGTGTCGACCATCGTGTTGATCGTGGACGCCAGGGCGGCGACCTCGCCCTTCGCCTCCACCGTGATCTTCTGGGACAGGTCGCCGCGGGCGACGCCGGTGGCGACCTGCGCGATGGACCGGACCTGCGCCGTCAGGTTCGAGGCCATCACGTTGACGTTGTCGGTGAGGTCCTTCCAGGTTCCCGACACGCCGCGGACGTTGGCCTGACCGCCGAGGTTGCCCTGGGTACCGACCTCCCGGGCCACCCGCGTCACCTCGTCGGCGAACCCCGAGAGCTGATCGACCATCGTGTTGATGGTCTCCTTGAGCTCGAGGATCTCGCCGCGGGCGTCGACCCGGATCTTCTGCGACAGGTCCCCTCGGGCGACCGCCGTGGTCACCTGGGCGATCGACCGGACCTGGTCGGTGAGGTTGCCGGCCATGACGTTCACCGACTCGGTGAGGTCACGCCACGTACCCGAGACGCCCTTGACGTCCNCCTGCCCACCGAGCCGCCCGTCGGTACCGACCTCCCGGNCCACCCGGGTCACCTCGTCGGCGAACCCCNAGAGNTGATNGACCATCGTGTTGATCGTGCTCTTGAGCTCCAGGATCTCACCCCGGGCGTCCACGGTGATCTTCTGCGACAGGTCACCCTTCGCCACCGCCGTCGCGACCTGNGCGATGTCGCGGACCTGACCGGTCAGGTTGCCGGCCATGGCGTTGACGTTGTCCGTCAGGTCCTTCCACGAGCCCGAGACGCCGGGCACCTCGGCCTGGCCGCCAAGCTTGCCCTCGGTGCCCACCTCGCGCGCCACCCGCGTCACCTCGGAGGTGAACAGGGCGAGCTGGTCGATCATCCCGTTGAAGACCGTGGCGATCTCGTCCAGCAGATCGTCACCGACCCGGGGCAGGCGGGTGCCGAAGTCGCCGCCCCGCACGGCGGTGAGCCCGGCCAGGAGCTGCCGCAGGGCCGGATCATCCAGCCTCGCGCGTACTGCTTCACGATCCGTGACCTCGGTCACCGTTGCCCTCCAGCCTGTCGCCTACGGTGGCCGCCCCTCCGGGAGCCGTCGCGGTCGATGTCCAGATCCGTTGGAAGCTTCTGCAGTAGGGTAAGGGCGACAAGACCGGCGTCCCGGCCATACACCCTTGTCTTGGTGAACGGCCAGCGCTCGGGGTGGACAAGGAGACACGGTCGTGGGCTCCGCGCAAGGCAGCGCTGGCCGGTCCGGCCCCGCTGCAGGGATGCTGAGCGTGATCGCCCGCCAGCAGCGGCAGCTCGCAGAAGCCCGGTCACGCACCGCATCCGACGCCTTGATCGACGTCGCCATCGGGGTGCTCGTCGAGCGGTTGCACTGTTCGGTGGCCGAGGCGGGCGAGCAGCTTCGCGGCCTCGCCGCCGCGGCCGGGGTGGCCCCGGCCGACTTCGCGGCCGAGGTGCTCGGCCAGGCCCCGGGCGCGTCCCCCCGGCCGGCGCTCGACTCCGATGCTCGCCGCCGATCCTGGCTGGCGCAGGCCGCCGTCGGCCACGCCGCCGACGGCTGCCCGGTCGCGCAGGCCGTCCACGACGAGGTCCTGGCCCCGCTGGGGGCGGTGGCGGTGGCCTTCTGGATGCTGGAGCCGGACGGCGCGCTCGCCCTGGTCGGGGAGGCCGGTCTGGGTCCGCTCGACGCGAGCCGCTGGCAGCGGATCCCGCCGCAGTTGGACTGCGCCGCCCAGCGCGCCGCCCGCCTCGGCGCACCCCAGTGGTGGCCGACCGGATCCCCGCCGGGACCTGCGGCCGGCGGGATCGGCGCGGGGGGCACAGACAGCACGGGAGGCACTGACGGGCCGGCCCGGCTGGGCCCCTGGCGGGGCGCACGTGCGGCGTTGCCGTTCCGGCGGGCCGGCGCTGTCGTGGGCGCCATGGAGATCTGCTGGCCGGCGTCGCGCGCGCAGTTCGGCGAGGGGCTACGGCGCGAACTCACCGCACTCGCCGATCTCTGCCTGCACAGCCTGCGGCCGACGAGCGGACCCGGCGGCACGCCCGGCGCCGCGGCAGCGCAGACCCCCGAGGGCTTCGCGACCCTGGCGGCCAGGGTCGCCTGGCTGCCGGCGTTGCTCGACGCCGTGGGCGGGTCGGTGTTGCTGGCGCAGGCGGTGCGCGCCGACGACGGCGAGGTGCTCGACTTCCGTATCGATCACGTCGGCGAGGGCTTCCAGGATCCGGGGGGGCGCCCACCCGCCGAGCTGCGCGGGCGCGGCCTGCTGGAGCTCTACCCCCTCCTCGGTGCCGACGCGGGCCTGTTCGGGCGCGCGGTCGAGGTCCTGCGCACCGGCGAGCCGTACCGCGCCGACGGCACCGTCCTGCTCACCCTGGTCGACGACGTGGTCGTCGGCGAGGAGGTGGACGTGCGCATCGCCCGCCTCTTCGACGGCGTCGCCATCGGCTGGACCGTCGGCGAGGCGAGCGCGGGCGAGTACTCCCTGCTGCGCGCCGTGGAACGCCTCGGCCGGTTCGGCGCCTGGCAGGAGGAGATCCGTACCGGCGCGGTCCGCTGGACCCGGCACACCTACGAGCTGTTCGGCCGGGCCCGCCACGCCCCGCCCATCNCCCTCGACGATCTCCACACGCACGTTCATCCCCAGGACCGGGCGGCCGTCGACCAGCTCCGCGACGCGCTGCTACGGCTGAAGCGCTCGGTCACGGTCTCCTTCCGGGTCCTGCTCCCCGACGGGACGATGCGCCAGCTCCGCGCGCTCGCCGAACCCGTGACCGACACCGCCGGGACGCTGGTCGCGGTCCGCGGCGTCTATCAGGACCTGACGAGCCACTACCGCACGCAGGTCGTCCTCGACGCCACCCGCCACCAGCTCGCCGACTCCGAGGCGCGGGCCGCCGGCCAGCACCGCCTCGCGCTCACCCTGCAGCGGGCACTCCTGCCCGGCTCGGACGAGGCCGTCGAGGCCAGCGGACTCGCGGTCGCCGTCCGCTACCGCCCGGCCGAACAGGAACACCTCGTCGGCGGCGACTGGTACGACGCGGTCACCCTCCCCGGCGGCGACGTCCTGCTCGTCGTGGGTGACGTCGCGGGCCACAGCATCCGAACCGTGGCCGGCATGGTGACCCTGCGCAACAGCCTTCGCGGCCTCGCCGTCACCGGCGCGGGCCCCGCGCACCTGCTGCGCTGGCTCAACCGGGTCACCTACCACCTGACGGACGACATCACCGCGACCGTCGTCTGCGGCCTGTACCGACCGTCGGACCACACGCTGCGGTGGGCCCGCGCGGGACATCTGCCCCCGGTCCTCGTCCACGGCGGCAAGGCCAGCACGCTGCCGCAGCCCGACGGCCTGCTGCTCGGCGTCGAGCCCGACGCGGCCTATGAGGAGGCCATCCACCACCTGGCCCCCGAGGACCTTCTCCTGCTGTTCACCGACGGTCTCATCGAACGCCGCGGCACCGGACTGGACACCTCCCTGGGGGCCCTGCTGGAGATCGCCGCCCAGCGCCAGCCCGACGTCGCCCGGCAGGCCGACCACGTCCTCGCGCACACCAGGCCCGACACCGACGACGACACCTGCCTCATCGTCATCCAGCGCCGCGACCACCGAGCCTGAGCAACCAGCGATGCCCGGACAATCGGGTCACCAGTCATACACGGAAACGTGCCGAGGCTTCGGTACGGTTTCAGGCCGAAAAACCGTACCGAAGCCTCGGCACGATTTGGCCGCAATCTGGCCACGATCCGAGCTGGCGGGCGGCGGCGGCGCGGCAGACGGCGGGGCGGCAGACGGCGGGGCGGCAGACGGCGGGGCGGCGTTGTGCCGGGTCTGCAGTTCTGAGACGGTCGGACCCGTGCCAGAACCGGCAAGACGAGTGGCCACAGGAGCAGTGGCGGGAGCGGCCAGGCCAGCGGTTAGGGGGACTGTCGCGCTGATGCGGGCCTGCCATGTGGAGCCGACGGTCGCGGTGACGCTGTTCGCGACGGCGCTCGCGGCCGCCGGCGGTCGCACGAGGGCCGGGGTCGTCGCGGTCGCGGCGGCGGTCGGGACCGGCCAGCTCTCGGTCGGCTGGAGCAATGACCTCGTCGACCGTGGCCGGGACGCCGCCGGGGGCCGGACCGACAAGCCGATCGTCGTCGACGGCCTGGCGCCGGCGATGGTCGCCGGGGCCGCTGCGACGGCGCTGGTCGCGTGCGTGCCGTTGTCCTTCCTCTCCGGCGGGCGGGCGGGGTCGGCCCATCTCGCCGCGGTCGCGGGCGGGTGGGCGTACAACTTTGGGCTGAAGGCGACCCCGCTGTCCGTCGTCCCCTATGCCGTCTCGTTCGCGCTGCTGCCCGCCTCCGTCGTCCTCGGACTGCCCGGCCATCCCACGCCACCGTGGTGGCTGCCGCTGGCGGGGGCGCTGCTCGGCTCGGGCGCCCACTTCGCCAACGTCCTGCCGGACCTCGATGCCGACGCCCGCACGGGGGTACGCGGGCTGCCGCAGCGCCTCGGCCCGGTCGGTGTGCGAGCGTCGGCGGCGCTGCTGCTCGCGGCGGGCTCCGTCGTCGCGGTGCTCGGCCCGGGGCACCCGCGGGGCTGGCAGGTGGGCGCGCTGGCCGCGGTGGCCGGGTTGACCGGGCTCGGCCTGCGCCTCGGCGACCGGCACGCGTTCCGCGCCGCGATGGCCGTCGCCGCGATCGACGTCGCGCTCGTCGTCGCCGCCGGCACCCGCCCGGCCTGACCCCGACACCGCCCAGCGCAGCCGACACCGCGCAGGCCAGCCGACATCTGCGCAGGTCATTGGATCGGAGCGGGCCGACGGTTACTCTGAGCAAAAATCTAAGCACAGACTGCGTCGGACCGGTCGCCACGTCAGCCGCGGACAACGGATTCTCCAGACCAACCGGGAGACATGTGGACAGGTCGACGGGCCGACCGGCATCGATCCCGACCGGCGCCATGGTCGCGGCACGGCGTAGGCCACGGCGTGGGCCGCGGCGGGCGCGCAACGATCCCGCCCAGTACGACGATCTCGCCGCCGAGTGGTGGCCGACGCACGGACGGTTCGCCGCGTTGCGCTGGCTCGCCGAGGCCCGTGGCCGGCTCATCCCGGATCCGCCGGAACCCGGCGCCGCGCTGCTCGACCTCGCCTGCGGCGCCGGGCTGCTCTCCCTGACGCTGACGGGCCGGCTCGCCGGCTGGCGACACGTCGGCGTCGACCTGTCCTCGCCGGCGTTGCGGCAGGCCGCCGGGCACGGCGTCGCGGCGATCCAGGCCGACGTGCGGTGCCTGCCGTTCCGGGACGGGCAGTTCCCCTGCGTCGTCGCCGGCGAGCTGTTCGAGCACCTCGAGGATCTGGACGCGGCCTGCGCGGCGATCGCGCGGGTACTCGCCCCGGGCGGGACGCTCGTCATCGACACGCTCGCCGACACGCTGTTCTGCCGGGTGGCTCTGGTGGGCCTCGCCGAACGCCTTCCCGGTGGGCCACCGCCGCGCATCCACGATCCCCGACTGCTCGTCGCGCCCGACCGGTTGGCCCGCGCGCTGGGCGCCTGCGGCATCGAGATGACGGTCGTGGGCGGCCTTCGCCCCTCGCTCGTCGACTACGCCCGCTGGCTGGCCCGCCGGGCCGACTCGGTGCGGATGCTGCCGACCGGCTCCACCGCCGGCGTCTACCAGGCGGTCGGGACCAGGATCGAGACCGGGAGGGACGACCGTTGAACGCCACGATCCCGGCACCTCGCGGCCCGGCCGTCGACGGCGCGCGGCTCGCCGGGGAGGTCGTCGACGCGATCGCCGCCCGTGCCGGCGCCGCCGACCGGGACGGGGAGCTGCCCGTCGCCGACCTCGACGATCTGCGCGCCGCGGGGCTGCTCGGCCTGCTGGTGCCCGCCCGCCTCGGCGGGTCCGGCGGCGGCTTCGCCGACTGGGCCGATGCGGCGCGGGTGCTCGCCGCGGGCAGCGGCGCGACCGCCCTGGTCCTGAACATGCACACCTCCGTCGTGGGGGCGTTGGCCGGGACGCCCGACGGNCTCGCCCGCGCGATGGGGGCACCGGAGTCGTTCTTCGCCGCCCGCGACCGGATGCTCGCCCGCGCCGCGGCCGGGGAGTTCATCGCCGTCGCGATGAGCGAGCGGGGCGCGGGGTCCCGGCTGTCCGAGCTGCGGACCCGCTACCGGCGCGAGGACGGCGGCTACCGCATCACCGGAGTGAAGTCGTTCTGTTCGGGGGCGTCCCACGCGGACGTCTACTTCGTCGCCGCCCGCGCCGACGACTCCACGCCGGACGCCGCGCGGGTCAGTCACTTTCTCGTCCCGCGTGGGGCCGGGGTGCGCGTCGAACCGACCTGGGACACCCTCGGCATGCGGGGCACCGGCAGCCACGATGTGCGCCTCGACGTCCTCGTGCCGGCGGAAGCGCTCGTCGGTGGCGTGGAGGGGCTCANCATGCTGGTGGCGCAGGTCATGCCGCAGTGGCTGGTCGCCTCCTACGCCGCCGTCTACGCCGGGGTCGGCCGGGCCGCGTTCGACGCGGGGGTCGCGTACGCCCGCGCCAGGCGCACGGCCGGGATGCCGGGCGGCCTCGCGGAACTGCCCGCCGTGCGGGCCCGGTTCGGCCATGCCGACGCGGCGCTGGCCGCGCTGGACGCGGTGGTCGACGAGTGCGCGCGCCGGGTCGACGCCGACCCGGGCTCGGCGTCGACGAACCGGTGGGTGTGGCGGGCCAAGCTGCTCGCCGGACGGACCGCACAGGACGTCGCCGCCTCGGTCGTCGAGGCGTGCGGAACCGCAGTCACCCGCCGCGGGCACCCGCTCGAACGGCTCTACCGCGACGCCCGCTGCGGGTCCCTGCAGCCCGCGACGACCGACGTCTGCGCCGACTGGTTGGGGCTCGCGGCGCTGGGTGGCGACCCGGAGGCGGACGCGGACGCGGCCCGGTGGTGAGCGTCGGGACGCCCAGCACCGGAACGCCCAGCGCCGGAACGCCCAGCGCCGCCGTCATCACGGGCATGGGTGCGGCGTTTCCCGGCTCCCTCGACCAGCAGAGCCTGTGGGACGAGGTCTTCGAGCGGCGGTACCGGGGTGACCAGCTGGCCCGTCGGCTGTTCCTCGGCGCCGGGGTGCGGACCCGCCACGGGGTGGTGGATCCGCGGCGGGAGGATGTCAGCGCCTGGTCGACGGCCGCGCGGATGCGCCGTTACATGGCCGAGGCACCCCCGCTGGGCCGCCGGGCCGTGCGGGGCGCGCTGGCGGACGCCGGACTGAGCGCCGCCGAGGTCGGGCTGTTCGTCGTCGTCTCCTGCACCGGCTACGCGACGCCGGGTCTGGACATCCAGCTCGCCCGCGAACTCGGCATGCCGGCGTCGGTGCGCCGCCTGCTGATCGGGCACATGGGCTGCTACGGCGCCATCCCGGGGATGGGCGCGGCGGCGGACTTCGTCCGGTCCCACCGGCTGCCCGCGCTCATGCTCTGCGTGGAACTGACCTCTCTGCACAGCCAGCCCGAGCAGCCGTACCGGGATCTGGAACAGGTCGTCGCGCACGCCCTGTTCGGCGACGCCGCCGCGGCGATCGTGCTCGTCCCCGATGCCGCCCACGGCCTGGAGGTGCTCGACACCACCGCCGCCACCGTCCCGGACAGCGAGGACCTGATGACCTGGCACGTCACCGACCATGGCTTCCGCATGGGGCTGTCCCGCCAGGTGCCCGACGTCCTCGCGAAGCACGTCGAGGAGGCGACCGCCGCGCTGCTGGGCCCGATCGCCGCGGACCCGGGCGACGTCCGCGGCTGGGCCGTGCACCCCGGCGGATCGCGCATCGTCGACGTCGTCGAGGAGCGCCTGTCCCTGGCGCCCGCGCAGACCGCCGGGNCTCGCCGTGTCCTCGAGACCCGGGGGAACTGCTCGTCGGGCACCGTCCTGCTCGTCCTCGACCAGATCCGCGGGGACCTCACCGCCGGAGCGACCGCCGTCGCGATGGCGTTCGGTCCGGGCCTGACCCTCTGCCTCGCCGCGCTGCGCCGCAGGTAGTGGCAGCTCTCCCCCGAATCGGTTACAGCAAGTAACAGATCCTCATTCGCGCACAAAGTTCGCCCAACGTGCCGTGTATACGGACTTTCGCGGTGCTAACGTCCGTATCCGCGAAGCCATGCCGGCTGCGGCCTGGCTCCTGACCTCGGGAGACGGCCGCGCCTGCGCGCCTGCGCGCGTGGGCCGCCGCCGGGCGCCGGCCACCCCGTGCCGGTCACTTCGGGGTCGGGAGCCGCCTCGCACCAGAGGAGGATCTGATGCCGAAAGTAACCCTGCGTAGTCGCACGATGGGCGGTGTCGCCGTGCTGGGGCTGAGCGCCCTGCTGGCCGTGGCGGTACCGGGAACCGCGCACGCCAACACCGTGGGCGTCACCGTGAAGACACCCGGCGCCACCAGCGGGCCCGGTTCGACCTTTGCCGAGATCTCGACCCACGCCGACTGTTCCAGCGGCCTCATCGCCGGCGGCGGCATCAACCAGGCCATCGGCACCGGCTCGGTCTCGAACGGCAACCACGTGATGGGCAGCGAGCCCAGCTCCGACGGCAGCACCGAGTACACCGGCACCACCGGCGTCGTCGGCACCGACGTGACGCACTGGCTCGGCATCGGCGGCACCGGGGGCGCGACCGACGCCTCCTTCTCCACCACCCCCTACGCGACCTGCCTGACCAGCAACCTCGTCAACCACACCCAGGTGGTGATGAACAAGGCCAGCGGGCCCTCGGCGGCGTCGACGGTCAACCTGGTGGTGGCGACCTGCCCGGCGAACACGATCCTGCTCGGCGGTGGCGCGCGCACCACCCCGGCGAGCATCGGCAGCCTCAAGCCGATCGCCAGCTTCCCCACCTTCAACGACGCCGCCCATGACTACGGCCAGAAGGCGGCGGCCGACGGGGCGACCAACCCGAACTCCTGGGCGTCCGTCGGGTGGAACGGCGGCGGGGGCGGCACCAGCAACGTGACCTACGCCTACGCGATCTGCAGCGGCAGCGGCATCAACGTCAGCGGAGCCACCGTGAAGGTCCGCTACAGCGAGGTGAGCGGGCCGACCTCGGCGACCACCGGCCAGACGGCCACGGTCGGCTGCGGCGGCGGGGACGGGAAGCTGATCAGCGGCGGCGCCGCCATCAGCGGCGGCAGCGTGACGACCACCGACTTCACCGGCCCGGGTTCGGGCGGCGACCACCTCAACGGCAGCTTCCCCAGCACCTCCGGCGGCAGCCCCGTCAGCGACGGGACCACCACCGCCGCCTACTGGACGGCCTTCAGCCACACCGGCGGCGCCAGCTCGCCGAGCACCTACACCGACGCCTGGGCGCTGTGCGCCGACGACGGCGTCTGATCCGAAAGGCGATGTCGATTCCCTTGAACCGTCGTATCACCATGCCCAGAGGCAGGCTGGCCGCGATCGCCGGCGCGGCCGGTGTCCTGGCCGTCGCCGTCGCAGTACCCCTGCCCGCCATCGCGGACGCCGCGGGCGGGACGGCCACCTGCGGGGCGACCGGCGTCCTCACCACCTCCCCGCCCACCTGCGCCTACACCACGGCGGGCACGGACACCTTCACCGTGCCCGCCGGCGTGACCAGCGTGCGCATCGACCTGTTCGGCGGCGAGGGCGGCAGCGCGGCCGGCTTCGTGGCCCCCAACCCGCCGAACACCGGCGCGCCCGGCGGCCTCGGCGGCGAGACCAGCGGCACCCTGGCCGTCAGCCCCGGGCAGGTTCTCCAGCTCACCGTCGGCGCCGCGGGCGTTCCGGGGACGTCGCGGCATGGCGAGTTCGCCCGGCGCGGCGGCATCGGCCACGGGGCCGGCGGCGGCGGTGCGCACGGCGGCGGCGGTGCGGGCGGCGGTGGCTCGGACGTGCGGGTCGGCGCCTTCGGCGCGGCCGACCGGGTCCTGGTGGCCGGCGCCGGCGGCGGTGCCGGCAACGGCGGCCCGCTACTGCACGGCGGCGACGGCGGCGGGCTCGCCGGGGCGGCCGGCGGCCAGGGCGGCGGCCCGGAGGGTTCCGGGGTCGCCGGCGGCGGCGCGACGCAGACCGCGCCCGGCACGGGCAGCCCGAACTCGGCCCGGGGCGGTCCGGGGATCCCGGGCGGCGACACCGATCCCTGGACCGGCGAGCCCAATCCGGGCAGCGGCGGCTCCGGTGGCAACGGCGGCGGCGGCGGCAACGGCGGCGGCGGAGGCGGCGGCGGCTACTACGGCGGCGGCAGCGGCTCCGGCGGCGGCGACCCGGGCAACTTCTACGGCGCGGGCGGTGGCGGCGGCAGCGGCTTCGCGGCGCCGACGGTGACCGACGCCGTGCTCGTCGGCGGCGTCAACCACGGCAACGGTCACGCGACGGTTTCGTTCCGCTACGGCGCCTCGGTCTCGGTCGCCGCCAGCACGACCACACCGCTGTTCGGCCAGACCGTCACCCTCACCGCGTCCGTCACCGGCGCGGACCCGGCCGCCGGCACCCCCGGCGNGACGGTCACCTTCCTGGACGGTCCCACGACCCTGGCGACGGCGTCGCTCAGCGGCGGGCAGGCCGGCGTCAGCGTCAGCGGCCTCCAGCCCGGCACCCACGCGATCACGGCCAGCTACGGCGGCGACCCGGCCTTCGCGCCGGGCACCACGGCCGGATCCACCGACGTCACCGTCGGGTTCAGCCAGCCGTGCGTCACGACGACGCGCACCGGACCCCTGACGGTCGCCGCCGGCCAGGCGCTGTGCGTCGGACCGGGCGGCCGGCAGGTCGGCCCGGTCACCGTCCGCTCCGGCGGGGCCCTCGCGCTCACCGGCGCCATGGTCACCGGCCCGGTGTCCGTCGAGGGGGCGCTCGCCCTCACCGCCTGCCGGTCGACGATCACCGGCCCGGTGACGGTCCACGCCGCCTCTGGCTACGTCCTGCTTGGTGCCGACGCCGCCGACGTCACGCCCTGCGCGGGCAACACGCTGCAAGGCCCGCTGACCGTGGACGCGAACACCGGGGGCCTCGAGGCCTCCGCGAACACGATCACCGGCCCGGCCCGGATCACCGGCAACAGCGGCAGCGGCCCACTGCCCGACGACGCGGTGCCCGAGTTCCGCGACAACCACGTCACCGGCCCGCTGAGCTGCACCGGCAACCAGCCGACCCTGACGCAGACAGGCAACGTCGTGATCGGACCGCGATCCGGTCAGTGCGCCTGACGCCTGCCCCAACCTCGGCCGCCTGACGCTGGTGGCGCCCCGCGTCGGGCGGCCGAGCACATCTCCGGTGCAGTGCGAGCAGCCGGCCGAGGAGGNCGGAGCGGCGCGGATCGTCGTGACCTGGAACGATGAGGTCCACCTCCGTGGGCGGTCGTCACGGCCGGCTTCACCGGCCCCGCCGCCGAGGCCCCCGTCCGAAGGAGTCGTCCCCTTGACCGACGCCCGCACCGTCATCGCCAGCCTGCGCCGCTCGCACGAGCGGCTGCGCGCCCTCGCCGAGCCGCTCGACGCCCAGGCGGTGCGCGGGCCCTCCTACGACGACGAGTGGACGATCGCCCAGGTGCTGTCCCACCTCGGGTCCGGCGCCGAGATCGGCCGGCTCGTCCTCGACGCCGCCGTCGCCGGGCAGGACGCCCCCGGCCAGGACGCGTTCGTCGCCGTCTGGGACACCTGGAACGCCAGGACCCCGGACGCGCAGGCCGCCGACGCGCTGCCCGCGGATCTGGCCCTGGTCGAGGCGTACGAGGCCCTCGACGATGCCCAGCTCGCGGGCCTGCGGATCGCGCTCGGGCCGATGAGCCTGGATGCCGCCGGGGTCGTCCGGCTCCGGCTGAGCGAGCACGCCGTACACACCTGGGACGTCGCGGTCATGCTCGACCCCGCCGCCACCGTGGAGGCGGGCGCCGTCGACCTGCTCATCGACGGTCTCGGCATGATCGCCGGGTTCGCCGGCAAGCCCACCAGCCCCGCCCGGATCCACGTCACCACCACCGACCCGGACCGCGAGATCGCCCTCGATCTCGGCGATGCCGTGGCCCTGGGGCCCTGGGACGGCACGCCGCGGCCCGCCCGGCTTCGGTTGCCGGCCGAGGCGTTCGTTCGGCTGGTCTACGGCCGTCTCGACGCCGCCCACACCCCGCCCGTCGAGGCCGACGGCGTGGATCTCAACCTCCTGCGCGCGGCGTTTCCGGGCTTCTGATCTCCGCTGACCTCCGCTGACCTCCGCCGCCCGATCGATCGAGCGCCCTGCGCGGCCGCCTCCCGCGCAGGGCGTCAGCTCTTGCGGCCGATGGCCCCGTAGACGCCGACCTGCGTGTGGGTCAGGCTCTCGTCGACGTCGACGTCGACGTCGACGTCGCCGTCGGGCCGCCAGCGGTGCACGACCCGCAGGCCGGGGTCGACCAGGTCGAGGCCGTCGAAGGACCGAGCGACCTCCTCGCGGCGGCGCAACTGCACGGCAACCCCGTGGGCCCGGTAGGCCTGCGCCCCCTGCTCGCTCTCGGCCGGGGCGAAGTCGGGCGTGCCGTGGGTGAGCGCGAGGAAGCTGCCGGCGGGCAGGGCGTCGAGCAGCCGGGCGACGATCGCGTACGGGTCGACCTCGTCGGGGAAGAAGTGCAGGATCCCGATCAGTGACAGGGCGACCGGGCGGGTCAGATCGAGGGTGTCGTGCAGCTCGGCCGAGGTCAGGATCGTCTCGACGTCGCGCAGGTCGACATCGAGGTAGGTGGTCCGGCCGGCCGGGCTGCTGGTCAGCAGCGCACGGGCGTGGACGAGCACGATCGGATCGTTGTCGGCGTAGACCACCCGGGCCGCCGGGACGATCTCCTGCGCGATCTCGTGCAGGTTCGGCGACGTCGGAATGCCGGTGCCGATGTCGAGGAACTGGGTGATCCCCGCCTCGCCGGCGAGATACCGAACCGCCCGCGCCATGAAGTACCGGTTCTGCCGAGCCGTCGTCCGTATCTGCGGGAACCCGACGATCACCTGCTCGGCGGCCTCCCGGTCGGCGGGGAAGTTGTCCTTGCCGCCCAGCAGGTAGTCGTAGATGCGAGCCGAGTGCGGCTGTTCGGTCTTCAGGTCCACCCTGGGAGCCGTCGGTGACTCAGACCACCGCAGATGGCTACTCGGCTCCCAACCATCGGGATCCGCCACGACACGCCCCTCTCGCCCGGTCAGACCATCCTGATTGCGCGGAATGCCGTAAACGTACCGCGCCCGGGATAGCGATGCCTCCGCCAACCGACGGGGCGTCGCACGCCGACCGGTCCCGCAGGCGCGAGGACTGGTCGAGCCCAAGGTTTCATCGGGCCAGCGCAACAGCACCCAGCGTGCCTGCACCGTGAAACGGAGCCAAATCCAACGGCTACAGGTTAGCTTGCCAGTGGTGGCCTGGGTACGCGCGGGCGAGAAGCCTGGCCAGGGTCCGGCGCTGGGCTGGGGTCAGGTGAGGGATGGTTTCGTCGAAGTCTGCCTGATCCTTGGGGCGGGCGTGCTTGGCCTTGAACAGCAGGACCAGTTCGGGCGCCAGGTACGGGATGCCGTCCGGGGTGTGATGGATGATCTCGCCGTAGGCAAGGCGGATCGTCTGGTCGTGCCGGCAGATCCAGGTCTCGCCGTCGTGGGGTTCTCGGAACACATCAAGGAGGTAATTGCCGGTGGCATGGTCGCGCAGCCAGGTCTGGTGTGTGGCGGCTAGCACGTCCGGTGTGGCGTTCTCCCAGATCCGGCCGCTGCTGACCGCGTCGAAGGCGTAGCCGGGGAAGCGGTCGCGNATCTCGGGGAAGTGCGCGGCGGGGACCGCGATCTCGATGTCTCCGTGCTCGCGTGTCTGCGTGCCGCGGAACAGGTCCAGCGCCCAGCCCGCGGCCGGAGTGAGCGCGGTCGGTCAGGGCCGGGCTGGCGGGCCTGCACAGAGGGCGAGCGGTTCATAGTCGACGAGAAGAACAGACGCCGCCACCGGTAGGCGTTGACTTTCGCGGTTTTCTTTCCCTTGGCGTCGAACGGGCATGGTCGGCATGGCCGAGAGGCGGGGCTCGGCGAACGGACCGGACGCGGCAGGCGACCGTGCCGCCAACCCCGAAGTTCACAGCCTATTCACAGCTTGACTGTGCTGTGCCGCCGCAGCCCGATATCCAAACGATTCGCTAAGAATTTTCACAGGAACCCACCAGCGAACCTTTAGGATCTTGCATCAGAGTACGGACCGCCCCAACGGAACTCTCGCGGGCGTTGCCCGCCGGTAACCCAAAAAGACAACGGAAATTCAACCTCTACGTGCCTTCCGGCGGCCGCACCCCGGATCGCGGGTCATCCTGGAGGGTTCTTGTCGTCCTTGTCGGCAGACGAAACGGCGCCGCAGCAGATCATCGAGCCGCCGGAGCCGTCCCATCGTAGAACCCGACGGGGTGCCCGCCCCCCGTCATCCGCCGGGCGCCGGGTTCGGCTTCCCCGGGGCCGCGCACGCGTCGTCGTGATTGCCGCCGTGGTCGTCGCCNCCGTCGGCGGTGGGCTGCTCGGTTGGGCCCTGAGCGGGGATTCGGGCACGCCGGTCTCGTCCAGGCTCGTCGCGGCGAGCGTCGGGCAGATCCGCCAGACCGTGAGTGCGACCGGCACCCTCGAACCGACCCAGCAGGCCAACCTCTCGTTCGCCGTGTCCGGCGAGATCACCGCGGTCAAGGTCGCCGTCGGCGACAAGGTCCAGGCCGGGCAGACCCTCGCCACCATCGACTCGGCGGCTCTCGCCACCGCGGCCGCCCAGGCACAGGCGACAGTGGCGAACGACCAGGCGAAGGTCGCCTCCGACCAGGCGTCGGGGGTGACGGGCGCCCAGCTCACGGCCGACGAAGCCACGCTGACCTCGGCGCAGGACGCGGCGGCCACCGCGCAGCGCAATCTCGCCGCGAGCGCGATGACGTCGCCGATCGCCGGGACCGTCGCCGTGGTCAACCTCACCGTCGGCCAGCAGCTCGCCGGCGGGTCGGGCAGCGGATCCGCCGGCGGGTCCGGCTCCGGCTCGGGTACGGGTGGCGCTTCGGGCTCCGGTTCGGGCGGCGGCTCGGGTTCGGGCGGCCTGGGCGGGAACGGCGGCGGGTCCGGCTCGGGCGCGTCGTCCTCGCTGACGTCGTCGTCCTCCTCGGCGTCCGGTGCCCAGATCGTCGTGGTCGGCACGGACTCCTACCTGGTCAACGCGACCGTCGACGACACGGCGATCGGCCAGCTCAAGACCGGCGACCAGGCCGTCATCACCCCGACCGGCTCGACCGGCGCCACGACCGTCGCCGCGCGGGCNGGTCGCTCGGGCGGGGTCACCGGCTCGGGTGGGGCGGGTGGCACGGGTGGCACGGGTGCGGGTCTGTCGGGCGCCGGCGGCTCGGCGACGATCTACGGCACCGTGGGCACGATCGGCCTCATCGCGACCAGCACCTCCGGTGTCGCCAGCTACCCGGTGACCATCAACGTCACGGGCACCCCTGCCGGGTTGCACCCGGGCGTCGGCGCCGACGTCTCGATCATCGTCCGGCAGCTCTCCGACGTCCTCACCGTCCCCAGTCAGGCGCTGCACACCTCGGGGTCGCAGACCGTCGTCTACCGGGTGCGCGGCGGCCATCAGGTCTCCACGGTGGTGACCACCGGCGTCACCTCGGGGGCGCAGACCCAGATCACCTCCGGGCTCGTGGCCGGTGACCAGGTCGTCGTCCCGGTCGTCGGCGGCTCGACCACCCGGGCCCGGACGGGCGGTACCGGCAGTGGGTTCGGCGCCGGCGCCGGCGGCGGGGGTGGCGGGTTCCGGGGCGGCGGGTTCGGCGGGGGCGGCGGGTTTGGCGGCGGCACCGGCTTTGGTGGCGGCACCGGCTTTGGTGGACGGGCCGCCGGATGACACCGACCGACTCTCCACCCACCGAATCCACACCGATCGCATCCGGACCGGATGAACCCGGGGCGAACGAATCCGGGGCAAACGAACCCGGCCCGATCGGACCCGGGCGAAACGAATCCGGGGCAAACGAACCCGGCCCGATCGGACCCGGGCGAAACGAATCCGGGGCGAACAAGTCCGGGGCNAGCACCGCCGTCATCGAGCTGACGGACGTCCGCAAGACCTACCGGTCGGGGCTGTTCGAGGTGGCAGCCCTGCGCGGGGTCAGCCTGTCCATCCAGGAAGGTGAATATGTGGCGATCACGGGCCCGTCCGGGTCCGGGAAGTCGACGCTGATGCACATTCTCGGCTGCCTCGACGTTCCGACGTCGGGCCTGTACCGGCTGGCCGGCGAGGATGTCGGCGGCATGTCGGAGGACCAGCTCGCCGAGGTCCGCAACCGGCGGATCGGGTTCGTTTTCCAGCAGTTCAACCTGCTCCCCTCCATGACCGCCTGGCGCAACGTGGAGCTTCCCCTCTGCTACGCCGGGGGTCCGCGCTCCGAGCGCCGGCAACGGGCCGTCGACGCGCTGGCCGACGTGGGGCTCGCCGACCGGGTCGAGCACCGCCCGGCGGAACTCTCCGGCGGCCAGCAGCAGCGGGTCGCGGTGGCCCGGGCGCTGGTCACCAACCCGTCGTTGATCCTCGCCGACGAGCCGACGGGCAACCTCGACTCGGCGTCCACCGAGGACGTCNTGGGGCTGTTCCGGCGCCTGCACGACCTCGGCCGCACGATCGTCCTGATCACCCACGAGGCCGAGGTCGCCGCCGCGGCGGACCGGGTCCTGCAGGTTCGTGACGGCGTGGTCACGNCCGATTCGGGTCCGGGCGCCCGGGCGCCGCGGAAGGTGCGCGCGTGAGCTGGGCGGAGATCATTCGGACCGGGCTCGAGGCNGTCCGCTCGCACCGGCTGCGGTCCGGGCTGACGATGCTCGGCATCCTCATCGGCGTCGCCGCGGTCATCCTCACCGTCGGGCTCGGCGAGGGAGCGCAGGACAAGGTGCGGGGCCAGATCAACGCGCTCGGCAGCAACCTGCTGATCGTCGCCCCAGGCAGCACGACGACGAACGGGGTACGCGGCGGCTTCGGCAGCGCGTCGACCCTCACCCGGGCCGACGCCGACGCGCTGCGATCCACGGTCGTGGCCCCCGACATCCGGGCAGTCGCACCGACGACCTCCCGGTCCGCGGCGCTGGCCGCCGGCAGCTCCTCGTGGACGGCCTCGGTCGTCGGCACCACGCCCGACTGGCTGTCGGTGCGCGCCCGCGCGATCGGCGCGGGACGGTTCATCAGCGGCCAGGACGTGGCCGACCACGCGGCCGTGACGGTGCTGGCCGCGACCACCGCCGAGGAGCTGTTCGGCGCGCGCGACCCGGTCGGGCAGTCCGTCACCGTCTCGGGGGTGCCGATGACGGTCATCGGCACGTTGACCGCCGCCGGCTCGTCCGCGAACACCAACGAGGACGACCAGGCCATCGTGCCGATCACGACCGCCGCCGACCGGATCACCGGTGGCGTGAGCCGGAACTCCGTCCAGAACATCTACCTGGAGGCGACCTCCGGCCACACCCTGTCGGCCGCCTACCAGGAGGCCGACTACGAGCTGCTGGCTCGGCACCGGATCACGACGCCCACGGCGGCCGACTTCTCCATCACCAGCCAGCAGTCGATCCTGTCCACCGCGACCTCGGTCGACCGGACCCTGACGGTGCTGCTCGCCGGCGTCGCCGGGATCTCCCTGCTGGTCGGGGGCATCGGAGTCATGAACATCATGCTCGTCTCGGTGACCGAACGGATCCGTGAGATCGGCCTGCGCAAGGCGCTCGGCGCCTCCCCGCGGGTGATCCGGCGGCAGTTCCTCGTCGAGGCGTCCGTGCTGGGTCTCGCCGGCGGCCTGCTCGGCACCGCCCTCGGCCTCGCCGGGGCCGCCATCCTGCCGAGCCTGATCTCCGATCCGATCTCGATCTCCCCGACCGCCACCGTCGGCTCGATCGCCATCGCGATCGCGATCGGGGTGGCGTTCGGCGTCTACCCCGCGACCAGGGCGGCCCGGCTCGCGCCGATCGAGGCGCTGCGCAGTGACTGACACCGGCCGACAACCTTGCGCGGGACACCCGTCCACGGAGCACCCGTCCGCGCGCCTCGTCCCAGCCCGGGTGGGCATTCCCGGGCCGTCCATCAGGAGCGACAGTCCCATGACCACTGCGAATCCGATTGGCCCGGTTCGATCGGGTGAGCCCCGCCGGCATCGCCGTGCCCTGGCCGCGGGGCCGATCGTCAGCGTCGCGCTCGCAATGATCGTCACCGTCAGCGCATGCGGCGGCGGCGGTTCCGACGGAGCCACGGCCACCGCGGCGAGTGCGCCGAGCCAGGCCGCCGGCTCCGCCCAGGGGCAGGGCCAGGCGGCCCGGCCGGGCACCAGCGGCACCATCGCCGCGGTCACCGCGACGAACGTCGAGGTCCAGAATCCCGCGAGCGGTCAGGTCACCGTCACCTGGACGCCGAACACCAGGTTCGTCAAGACCACCACTGCCAGCGCGTCCGCCGTCGCGGTCGGCGACTGCGTGACGGTCACCGGTGGCAGCCCGGGCAGCACGTTCACCGCCCAGACCGTGACCGTGAGCCAACCGGTGTCCGGCGGCTGCACGGCGGGCTTTGGCCGCGCCTTCGGTGGGGCCGGCGGGTTCCCGGGCGGTGCCCGGCCGTCCGGCGCGCCGACCGCCCGCCCGGGTGACCGTTCGACTGCCCGCCCGAACGGGCAGGGCCGCCCGAACGGCGGTCGGCTCGCAGTGGTCACCGGGTCGGTGACCAAGGTGGCGGGCACGACCATCACCGTTACCGGTCCGCAGCGGCCCCGTGCCGGCGCGTCGGCCTCGGCGGCACCCGCCGCCACCCCGTCGCCCGGCGCGACCGTCACCTCGACGGTGACCCTCGGCTCGTCGACCACCGTCGAGGAGACGAGCAGCGCCACCTCGGCGGCCCTGACCGTCGGTGAATGCCTGACCGCCATCGGCAAGGCTGACGACACCGGCGCGGTGTCCGCCACCTCCATCAGCGTCCGCCCGGCCGCCAGGCAGGGATGCACCGGCGGGTTCGGCGGCCGGCCCTTCGGCGGCCAGGGCTCGGGTGGCGGCATGGCCAATGGGTGAACGATTCGGCCGGGCGCTGGCCCGGACCAGTCGGCGTGGCACCCGAACCTGGATCGTGATCGGCGTCGTCGCCGTGATCGTCGTCGCCGCCGGCTCGGCGACGCTCGCGGCGACAGGGTCCTCCGGCCCGGACTACCGCACCGCCACGGCGGTGCGGGCCACCGTCGCGCAGACGCTCGACTCGACCGGCGTCGTCTCGCCGGCAAGCCAGGCCAGCGTGACCTTCCCCGTCTCCGGGACAGTCGCGAGCGTCGCCGTCACCCCTGGTGATCATGTCGAGGCCGGACAGACGCTGGCGACCCTCGACGCCGCCACGCTGTCGGCCGCGGTCGACTCGGCCGCGGCCACGCTTGCCACCAACCAGGCGAAACTGATCTCCGACGAGGCCGGCGAAGGCGGTCTTGGCGCCAGCACGGCGGCGGGCTCCACTGCCTCCTACGCGGGTGGCCCGGCGACGATCGAGCCGATCGCCCTGGCGACCGGCGGCGCCCGACCCGCCGACCGGACGGCATCCACTTCGACAACGCCCGGCCCGACGGACTCCGGCCCGGCATCGTCGGGCTCGACGGCGTCAGGCTCGACGGCGTCAAGGAACGGCGGCGCCGTTGCCGCCGCCCGCGCCGCCATCACCAAGGCGCAGAAGTCCCTGATCACCGCGCAGCGCACCGCCGACGCCGACCTCGCCGTCGCCACGACGGACCTCGGGCAGGAGAAAACGACCTGCGCGGCGTTCATCGACGCAACGGCGACGGCCGGCACGGCCGCACCGCCCGCGACGGACGGATCGCCCGCGACGGCGGCCGGGCCCTCCCCGGCGGGCGCGGGCCGGTCGGGTGGCACAGTCCACGCCGCCCCACCGGCGCAAGCCACCCCACCGGTGCACACAGCCCCATCGGCCCATGCCGCCCCGCCGGCGCACACCACCCCGCCGGTCCATACCGACCCGCTGACGCCGAACTCCCCTGTGCCGGCCGCGTCGGCACCGGCCGCGTCGGCACCGGCCACCTCAGCTCCGGCCACCCCGGTACCGGCCACCCCGGTACCGGCCACCTCAGGACCGGCCACCTCGACACCGGCATCATCGACACCGACCGTGGGCCAGGCCCCCACCACCACGGGCGCGTCCGCCTCGGTGAGCGCCGCGCCGGCCTCGTTCGCGTCGGGGCTGCGGGTGATCGAGTCCGTGCAGCGGTGGGACGCGCAGTCCGTGACCTCGGCCGTCCCGGCGGCCACCGGGACGGCGGCTGGGACGGCGGCCGCGTCCGCCTGCTCGGCGCTGCTGAGCACCGTGCTCACCGACCAGCAGCTCGTGTCGACCGCCCAGGGAGTGGTGACCCAGGACGAGGCCACGCTCGGTAACGCGATCGAGACCCTCGTGGCCCTCGCGCCCACCTTCGACTTCTCCGAGTCGACCCCGTCCACAGGGGGATCGACCTCGACGGACGCGGCCCCGGGCCGGCCGGCCGCGGGGACGGCGACCGCGGGTAGTGCCGGCGGTGCCGGCGGTGCAGGCGGTGCTCGGTCTGCTCGTTCCGGCGGCTCCGGCGGCGCATCCGGTTCGTCCGGATCGGCGCGCTCCGGCGGGGCGGCGTCCTCGGCACGCGGCGGCGCCCAGGGCGTGCCGGCCTCTCCCGCACAGATCGCCGCCGACCAGGCCACGGTGGACGCGGCGCAGGCCGCGCTGACCCAGGCCAAGGACGAACTGATCCAGACCACTCTGGTCAGTCCACTGGCGGGCACGGTCGGGGCGGTCGGCCTGACCGTCGGCGAGTCTGTCCAGGCCGCCTCGACGGCCTCGGGGGGCTCCGGGATCACGGTGATCGGCGCCGGGACCTCCTACGAGGTCGAGACGTCCGTGACCGACTCCGACCTGGCGAAGGTGCGGGTCGGTCAGGCCGCATCGGCGATCGTCGACGGTTCGACCACGGCCCTGACCGGCAAGGTCGTCGGCATCGGGCTGCTGCCGACGTCATCGCTGTCGAGCGGCTCGAGCAGCGGCGGCTCGGGGGCGTCGAGTTCGGTGAGCTATCCGGTGACGATCTCGCTCAACCGGGCAAGCCAGCGGATCTTCTCCGGTTCGGACGCCGACGTCTCCATCGTGATCGCCCAGGCGGCGAACGCGATCGCAGTGCCGAGCTCGGCCCTGCGATCGCTGGGTCAGCTACACACCGTGACGGTGGTGCGCAGCGGCAAGGCGACGGCCACGATCGTCGGCGTCGGGGCGGCCGGAACCACCCTGACGCAGATCACGTCGGGGTTGAAGGTCGGCGACCGGGTGGTGCTCGCCGACCTGTCGACCCCGCTGCCCAGCGCCGGCGGCACCACGAACGGCCGCGGCGGCGGCCTCGGGGGTGCGTTCGGAGGCGGCGGCCTCGGTGCAGGCGGCCTCAATGCGGGCGGCCTGGGCGGTGGCCGGGCGGGCGGTCTCGGTGGCGGTCGGGCAGGCTGATCGGCCTGCCCGGCCGTGGATGCCGGTCCCGCCGTCCAGGTCGGACGGCGGGACCGGCGGATGATCCGGGGAGGGATCAGGCCGCGCCGGGAACGGTGGCCTTCCTCTCCTTGAAGCCGAAGCCGTCGCTGGACGCGCCCTGCTGGAATGCGGTGAAGGCGTTCTCGTCGGCGTCGATGTCGGCCTGCGTCGCGGTACCGTTCTTCAGCTTGCCGGTCAGGCTGCTGAACTTGTCGCTGATCGACTGCACCGAGTTGCACAACGTCGGATTGGCCAGCGCGAACCGCTTGGCCACCTTGAGCTCGTGGACCGTGAACGCCCCGGCCACCGCGGCCTTGGCGAAGCTCCGCGTCCGCTTCGGCGCGCCCTTGGCGAAGCCGCCGTTCCTCGCCGGCTTGTAAATGTAGCGATGGAAGGCGCCCAGGGCGAGACCGGAATGCAGCGCGAACCGCGTCTTCGCGAAGGCCTTGGTGTTACCCGAGGTCGGGCAGGAACCGGAGTACTCGGAGTCGGTGTCGGTGCCCGCCGAGCTCGACGTGCGGACGCCGTTCTTCCCGGAGCCGCCCGACGAGCCGCCACACGCGCTGAGCAGCGTGACCGAGAGCAGCAACGCGATCACAGCCGCCNCGTACCTCGTGGTCCGAGCGGTCGGCCTAGCGATTGTCGAGAACATCCACCACCAACTTCGTGCGGCTTTCGCCTGGTCAGAGATCCACAACGCCCACGGGGACGCTGTGCAACTGTAGCGATTGCCGTGCCTCCCGGCACCGTCGCGCTCCCGATACCGTCGCGCTCCCGATACCGCCCCACCGCCTGGGCCGGCCCCACTCGACGTTCAGGCAGCCGCCGAGCGGCAGCCGCGAGGTCTTCTCTCCGCGGTACTCGCCCGAACGCAGGTCGGGCCGGCCCATGGACAGAAGTCCGTGAGCCGGCCCGTGCTACAGGTGTCGCCGCGGTCTACGTTCTCGTATACAACTGTCTATAGCGCGCGGCGGCGTTGGGATTTCGATAGACGCAGTTACTGCTAAGCGGGCGATACAGGTTGGATCCGACGTTCCCCGGATCACAGTTGTTGAAGTAGAACTCGTACGCGAACCCCTTGCCGGCGTGGGCCGTGAACCAGTCGTACATCCACTGGACGTAGTTCGCGTTGTCGCCCCCGCCGGCGGAGCCGCTGCCGTCGACCACCCCCCATTCACCGACTCCGAAGAGCTTGTTTCGAGACTGGGCGAAGTTGTACCAGTAGTTCAGCCCACCGACCGCGTTCGACTGGGCGTCGAACGCCGCCTTGGTCGGCGAGGCGGGGTAGAAGTCGTAGGCGTCGAGACCGACGGAGTCCACCCAGGCGTCCCCCGGGTACATGTCCATCGCGTTGTGGCTCGGCGGGTTCTGCGAGTAGTGGGCGTTCAGGCCCCAGGACAACGTGGGGTCCGGCTCGGCGGTGGCGTTGATGGAGTCCGCGACGTGCCGCCAGCAGTTGATGTAATCCGTGGGATTGGTCGCCGACCACTGGTACCAGTCACCGTTCCCCTCCCACGCGATGCGGATGATGGAGTCCTGGCGGCCATAGGCGTTCAGCATCCGGCCGAAGTTCTGCCAGTAGGAGTCGTAGGCGCCGGTGGCGCAGGTCGCGTTGCTCGCGCCGATGTTCTCCGGGTAGGGCGGGACCGCGATGATCAACCGGCCCGGCCAGGTGGCGAAGGTCTGCAGCAGATTCGTGGGCTGGGTGACGTTCGCCCAACTGTTGCGCGTCACGTAGAGCAGGGTGAAGTCGCAGGGGGTGCCGCGCCAGGTGCAGAACGCCTCGAGGTTCGCCTGGTTCATGGCCGGGTCGGGGTAGGTGCCGGACTCCCATCCCTTGNCCGAGCGCAGGCCCGACCACAGCGGCGGGGCCGGCGGCGGGTTCAGCCCGGTGGTGATCTCGGCGCGGTCGAAACCGATGTTGTTCCCGGTGGACGTGACGTTTCGACGGCCCTCGTTCGTGAACGTCAGGGTGTGCGCGCCGACCGCCAGGATGGGCGACGAGTACAGCAGGGTGATCGACGATACCGGCGCGTAGGCGTCAATGGTAATCGGTTGCGCACCGTCGATACGGAACGTCCCAAACCNGTTGGCCGGCCCCTTGAGTCCGTAGACGTCGATCTGGGTTCCGTTGAACCTGACCGTGGCAACGGCGCCGGGGTTGCTGGTGTAGTACAGGCTGTTGTTGGGTGAGGTCACGCAGCCGGTGCACGGCATCCAGCCCGCGGTGTACGACACCTGGTTGTTTCCGGTGCCGATCGCGGTGTCCTCGATCGTGAGCGCCGTCTGCACCGGCGGTGGTGGCGGCGGCGGCACCGGATCGGCGACGACCTCGGCGCGGTCGAAGCCGACGTTGAAGCCGGTGGAGGCCGCGTTTCGGACGCGCAGGTTCGCGATCTGCAGCACGTGGGCACCCGACGTGAGCGCTCCCGAAGTGTAGATCAGACTCACAGCCAGCGGCAGGGCGAAGGTGTCCACGGTGACCGGTACGCCGCCGTCGATGCTGAAGGCGGCCTGGCCGCCCGTCGGCCCCTTGATGCCGAACACGTTGATCTGGGTTCCGGTGAACCGGATCGTGGCGATGGCCCCGTAGCCGGTGGAGTACCGGTAGCTGTTGTTGGGCGTGCTGGGCGCGCATCCGGTGCACGGGGTCCAGGTCCCGGAGTAGGAGACCTGGTTGTTCCCGGTACCGACGGCCGTGTCCTCGATGGTGATCGTGGCGGCGCTCGCCGGTGTCGCCAGCGTCGCCAGGGTCGTCATGACCACGATGAGACCCAGTGCCGCGCAGGTCGGTCGGCCGACCAGGCGGGCGAGGATCGCGCGCCGCCGGGAGTGCCGCCCACGCCGGCCGCGCCGACGTTCGGTCCATGTGCCATCGGATCCGGCGAACCGTCTTCGTACCCGCCATCCCAGCACCGATCGGACACTGCGCGGGCGCCGCGGACCAGTCCGTACGTCAACGCCACCGGGACGCGCTCCCGACGGGAAGTCCGTCTCGTCCGATTTTTCTTCCGCTTGCATTCCGTTGTCCCGTCTAGGTGTCGTCAAACCTGCCAATCAGAGCCATTTACCATGACCGGAAAAGACGCTAGGCCAATGGTTCGCGCGTTCCGGACAGGAGCTATTCCCCGGAGATTCGACGCCCCTCAATCCACCTCGGACGAAGGCTGGCAACGCCGGCTATCGAACCACTCCGGTAGAACGCCTCCGACGAGACCAACGCGAGACCAAGCGTCTGCGTCTGCCTATGGAAAGCCGACCGCCAGTACCTGTCAGGGCGGTAGCCAGTGATTCGACGCGGCCATCGGGGGGCACCGCGGCGAGCGGACCGATCCCGAAAGGCGGCGACGCCGGGCATCCGCCCGGCCATGGTCGGCCCACGGCACAGGCTTTCGATCGATGGGATGGCGGTCCTGGCGGACGCGACGTCGCCGCGAGCCACCATGCTCCGAAGTCGGGCTGAACCGTGCTGTATCTCGACGGACCGTGTCCAGCATNAGCGCGGGAGCGTCCCAGCCAGCGAACTCGAGGGCCAGGCGGCGTTACTGGGTCTGGGTCGCCAGGCCCGAGGTCTCTCTGGACGAAGACGGCTCCGACCACCGGGAACGTGACCCAGACCGCGTGACGGAACCAGGAGAGTGGTGGACCTGCCACGCGGAGACCCAGCCGGGAGATCTCACCCTCCTCTACCGTTCACAGCTCAAGAAGGACCGCGCTTATCTCATCGAGGCGAAGTCGGCCGCATACTCGCTGGCCGATGACGAGTCGGCGGCCGCCGAGGGCTGGGGCGTCGGCTGCGACTACCAGGTCATCGACAGGTTCGCGCAGCCCCTGTCCATCGCCGACATGCGTCTCGGCATGGAAAACTCGGCCCACACTCTGGCCATCGTGTCCAACAACTACTTGCGGTCGGCATACGCGACGACGGAATAGATCGAACGTATCGTCGCGTTGCCGCTACCACCCTCGGCCAGGAGGCATCCCGCCCATGGGAACAGCTATGCCGGAAGCATCATGACACGCGCCATCCACGATGCCGGGTGGTCCGNCCGGAACATCGACATCCCCGGTGAACGGCTGGTATTCGTCCGTAATCGCGGACAGACACCGGGTCAGTCCGGTGCCGGAGCCCGTCTGGCCGCGACCGCCGCCACCGCGGTTCCCGACGCCGCGGACGCGGGACGCTAGGGAAGCGTCGTCAGGCCACCCTCGACCATGAATGTCATGCCGGTAAGGTAGCTCGCGTCGGGCCCGGCGAGGAACACCGCCACCCGCGCGCAGTCCCGAGGAACTCCCCAGCGCCGCAGCGGGATCTGCGCCTCGGCCGCCTCCCGCGCGCCGGGGTGATCGGCGAAGACGCCCTCGGCGGCGTCGGTGAGGATGACCGGGTTGAGGACGTTCACCGTGATCCCGTGCTGCCCCCAGCCGTTGGACGCAGTCCGGCTCAGGGCGCGGATCGCCTCCTTGTTGCAGTTGTAGGAGGCGGACTCGGCGTTGCACATGATGCCGCGACGTGACCCGAAGTTCAGGATTCGCCCGCCGCCCGCGGCCTTCATGTACGGGAAGACGGCCTGCATGGCCCTGAGCGTCGCCTTGACGCCCGTCTCGAAATTCCAGTCCCACTCGGCTTCGTCGACGTCCTCCAGGTTCGTCGGCTCGCTGGAGGCACGCGGCTTGTCGCGGGTGCCGAAGCTCTGCGCGTTGTTGACGAGGATGTCCACGCCACCGTATTCGGCCACGGTGCGGTCGACCATCTCGCGGATGTTCTGCGCCACGCCGACGTCGCAGGTGATGCCCAGCGCGTCGCCGCCCCGGGAACGAATCCCGTCGACAACCTCGCTGACCGTACCCGCGGTCCGGGAGGCGACGACGACGCGAGCGCCTTCCAACGCGTACTCCTCCGCGATCGCCCGGCCGATACCCCGTCCGGCGCCGGTCACTATGGCGATCTTGCCGTCTAACACACCCATGCGGTCCTCCTCGATCCGTCGTCGCCGGTCGGCCACGCCGCCGACCGGCGACGCGGGCCCGCCCGAGCGAGGGCACCGTCTCGATGCGCGCCCACGGCCCATGTCTACTCGGGTACCTGAGCGACGTGCGCACACGCACGGTGGTCGTCCACCGCCGGGCGTGGACCCGCGTGGTCTCTGCCGGCGCGGGGTAAGAGCCCTGGTGTGGGCCCTGCTAACGTTTTCTCCATGCTGCCCGCGGAGCTACGGAGCGTCGATCGGGGCCATCTACGCACTGCTGTGGGTGATACCACCTTTCAGCGGGGGGCGCAGTACGCCAGGCAGGGCGCCGTGGCCGAGATGTCGTGGCGGCCGGCCGGAAACGCGCTTTACGGCACGGTGGCGGGAAGCCACGGAGAGCGTTATGTGACCACCGTGTATTTCACCGGCCCGGGCTCCGCGGAGCCGTGGTGGTTCGACGATGCCCAGTGCACCTGCCCGGTGGGCGTCGGTTGCAAGCACGCAGTCGCGCTCGTGCTGGCGGCGGCAACAAGGGCCGCCGGTGGCGGCCCGGCTCGCCAGCCTGCCGCCGGGCCGAAAGGCTGGGCCTCGTCCCTGTCGGCGTTGCTCGGCGACCGGTCGGTCGAGGACGAGTCTCGGGGTACGACGCCGCTCGCCATCGAGCTGACGCTGTCCGCCGAGATGTCGGCGGGCCGGCCGAAACGCGGGTCCGGCAGACCGTCGTTGGGCGTGCGCGCGCGGCTGGTGAAACCCGGGAAGACCACCTGGATCAACGCGCTCTCCTGGTCGAAGCTGAGTTCGCCCTACGGGCACTACCAGCGCGACAGCTACGTGCCGGCGCACCTGCGGATTCTGCGGGAACTGTACGCCGTCTACCTTGCCGGGCAGGAGGACACGGCGTACGGCGCCTATTCCTACGGCGACGACAAGTACCTCGATCTCGGCGCGTTCGCGAGCCCTCGGTTGTGGCCGCTGCTCGACGAGGCCGCCGCGGCCGGTGTGCGGTTGGTGCATGGGCGCAAACGGCTTGGCGATGTCGAGCGCTACGGTTCGGCGGAGCTGTGCCTTGATGTGACTCGCGGTGCGACGTCAACGGCGCTCACCGTGAGTCCCCTGCTGCGCATGACCGACCCGGATCAGTCCGTGGCGCCGTTCGCGTTCATCGGCGGTCACGGTGTCGTCGGTATCGATCGGGCGGAGATTCAGGCCACGGATCGTCACGAGCACTGGCACATCCGGCTGGCCCGGTTGAGCACCCCCGCGCCGCCGAAGCTGATCCAGATGGCCGTGGAGAACAGAAGCCTGCGGATTCCGGCCGCCGAGCGGCCGCGTTTCATCAGCGAGTTCTACCCGGGGCTGCGCAGGGTGGCCCGGATCGTCTCCAGCGATGAGTCCTTCGAGCCCCCGGTGATTGTGCCGCCGGAGCTCGTCGCGCGGGCCGACTTCGGGCCGGCCCACACCGTCGAGATCACCTGGGAGTGGGATTACGCAGTCGGGGGCACGCGGCTGCGTGCGCCAATACACGATCACGGCGGTAGCGACGGGCCTGACGACGGTAGCGACCCGGGATATCGGGACAGGCGCAGCGAGGCCGATATTCTGGCCAATCTGGAGCTGCCGCCCGGCGTCCTCCCGACGGCGTCCGTCCGGCTCAGCGGGATCGAGACGATGCGGTTCGCGACGGAGCTGCTCCCGCTCCTCACGGCCCACGACGGGATCACCGTCGAGATCGGTGGCCGTCCCGCGGACTACCGCGAGGCCGGAGATCTGCTACGGATCGAGGTCTCGACCGACGAGGTCCCGGGCGAGCGCGACTGGTTCGATCTCGGTGTCGCCGTCACCCTGGACGGGCACGAGATCCCGTTCGCGCCGCTCCTGGTGGCCCTGAGTAGGCAGGAGTCGCACCTGCTGCTCGACGACGGCACCTATTTCAGCCNGGACCGGCCGGACCTGCGGACGCTGCGCGGGCTGATCGAGGAGGCGAAGGCGCTGCAGGATGCCCCCGGCGGGGCGCTGCGCATCAGCCGCTTCCAGGCCGGGCTGTGGGAGGAGCTCACCAGCATCGGCGTGGTCGTCCGCCAGGCGCAGACCTGGCGCCGGCAGGTAGCCGGCCTGCTGGCCCTCGACTCCGCCGGCGCGAAGGAGCCACCGCGGACTCTCCAGGCCAGCCTGCGGCCCTATCAGGCGGACGGGTTCCGGTGGCTGAGCTTCCTGTGGGACTGCCAGCTCGGCGGGATCCTCGCGGACGACATGGGCCTGGGCAAGACTCTGCAGTCGCTCGCGCTCATCTGCCACGCCCGGGGGGCCGACCCGGCGCTGCCGCCGTTTCTCATCGTCGCACCGACGAGCGTCGTGTCGAACTGGGCCGCGGAGGCAGCCCGGTTCGCGCCGTCGCTGCGGGTCGCCGTCGTCACCGACACCCTGAAGCGCCGTGGTCAGGCCCTCGCCGACATCATCGACGCCGCCGACGTGGTCGTGACGTCCTACACGCTGTTCCGACTCGACACCGAGGCGTATTGCGCGGCCTCCTGGGCCGGTCTGGTTCTCGATGAGGCGCAGACCGTCAAGAACCACCAGTCGAAGGCGTACCAGTGCGCGCGGCTGCTGCCCGCGCCGTTCAAGCTGGCGGTCACCGGAACGCCGCTGGAGAACAATGTGATGGAGCTGTGGTCGCTATTGTCGATCACCGCGCCAGGGTTGTTCCCGAACCGCGCGCGGTTCGACGGCTACTACGCCCGCCCGATCGAGAAGCAGGGTGACGCCGAGCGTCTCGCGCAGCTTCGGCGCCGGATCCGGCCGCTGATGGTCCGGCGGACCAAGGAGCAGGTCGCCCCCGAGCTCCCCGCCAAGCAGGAGCAGATCCTGGAGGTCGAGCTACACCCCCGCCACCGCAGGATCTACCAGACCCACCTGCAGCGCGAACGGCAGAAGGTGCTCGGCCTGATCGACGACATGAACCGCAACCGCTTCACCATCCTGCGATCGTTGACGGCGTTGCGACAGCTCAGCCTGCACGCCGGGCTCGTCGACGACACCCACGACGAGCTGCCCAGCGCCAAGATAGACATCCTGCTCGAGCAGCTACGGGACGTCGCCGACGGCGGGCACCGGGCGCTCGTGTTCAGCCAGTTCACCCGGTTCCTCGGCCGGGTGCGGGAATCGCTCGACGCCGACGGCATCGAACACTGCTATCTCGATGGCACGACCCGCAACCGAGCCGCGGTCGTGCGGCGCTTCAAGGAAGGAAAGGCGCCGGTCTTTCTCATCAGTCTGAAGGCCGGCGGATCGGGCCTGAACCTGACCGAGGCGGACTACTGCTTCCTGCTCGACCCGTGGTGGAACCCCGCCACCGAGGCGCAGGCGGTGGACCGTACCCACCGCATCGGGCAGTCCCGCAACGTCATGGTGTACCGGCTGGTGGCCAAGGACACCATCGAGGAAAAGGTGATGGCGCTGAAGACGCGCAAGGCCGAGCTTTTCGCCGGCGTCCTGGACAGCGGCGAGTTCGTCGACACCACGTTGGACGCCGACGACATCCGATCACTGCTCTCCTGAACCGGCATCCCAGCGACCGCGTGGGGACGCGTCTTCAGCCCATCACTGCTGCCCCGGTCCGGTCCTGCCGTCCCTCACCTCACCAGCGCCCCTCGGGCCGCTGTTCTGATGCGAGGCGTCGGGACCCGGTGCGAGGCGTCGGGACCCGGTCAGGAGATGGCGTTCTTCGCGGTNGCGATGCCGTCCGCCGAGGTGGTCTGCAGGATGTCGTTGAGCTGTGTGTCCGACGGCGTGTAGCCGAAGTAGGTCTTGTAGAAGTCGCGGGTGACCGACCGGAGGTCGACGTCGGCGAACAGCGACGGGTTGAGGACCTTCGCGACCCACTGGAGCTGCACCGCCTGCTCGACGGTGTACTGACCCCACGCGTACAGCCCGCGCGGGTCGATGAACACCTTGTCCGACTTGACCGCCTTCAGATCGCTCCAGCCGCTGATCTTCGACAGGCCCGCCAGCACCGAGGCGCCGGTGTTGGCGGCCAGGCCCTGGTCACCGCCCGGCGCCTGGATGATCACATTGTCCGGGTTCCACTGCAGCAGCTGCTCCATGGTCACATTCACGCGACTGCCGCTGATTCCCTTCGCGACGTCCGTCCCGCCGGCCTTCGTGATCCACTGGTCCGGCAGCGACGACCCGCCCTGGACCACGATGTTGTTGCCGGCGTACGCCTCGATGTACACCACGGTCGGCTTGGTCGTCGACTTCGCCAGCTTCGACGTCAGGGTGCTGTCAACCTTGTCGAAGTAGGCGTTGTAGGCCTTCGCCTTGGCCACCGCGGCGCCGCCGTAGGTCTCCCCGGCGACGGTGATCGACTGCGTCAGCTGCGCGTACTTGGGAAAGACCATGACCACCGCCGGGATACCCGCGGCCTGGAAGGGCTTCGCCGTGTCACCACCGGAGAGCGCGGAGACCACTGAGGTGCTGCCCGTTTCACGGACACGCGATAGTTGGACTATATCAGCTTTACGCCGCCTCCGGTATTGATGTCTGACTCGTCAGGTAGAGATGTTCGACGTGTTCCGGAGTGTGGTAGCCGAGGGTGGAGTGGAGTCNCTGCCGGTTGTAGAAGACTTCGATGTACTCGGCGATCGCACTNCGGGCGGCGCGGCGGGTGGGGTAGATTTCTCGGTAGACGAGTTCATTTTTGAGTGTGCCGAAGAAGGATTCGGCGGCGGCGTTGTCCCAGCACACTCCGGTGGCGCCGACGGAGGGTCGCGCGCCGTGCTTGCTCAGGGTTCGATGATAGGCATCGGACGTGTATTGCGCGCCGCGGTCGCTGTGGAAGATCACGTCCGGTGTGAGGG
>NZ_LJJX01000031.1:0-93339 GCF_001421075.1 Frankia sp. CpI1-P
AGCCGGTCCCGTAGCCAGCCGGCGAGATCGGTGGCGCCGTGGCGGACGGCGAACCCACGGTCCTGGGCTTCCACGAACAGCAGGCCCCGCGCCGCGGCGACCCGGCCGGTCAGCCGGCACATCCCCTCGATCAGTCCTGCCAGTTCCCCGTCCGACAGCTGCCAGGCCTGCGCGNCCAGCAGCCCGTCGAGGTGGCGGGAGATCGTCGCGAGGCGGGCNGGCGGGTCAGGGCCGTCCCCGAGGTCGTCGTCGAAAACCATGGGTCGACGGTAGAACAACACACCCCGGATGTCGAACACATGTTCGTACGCTGTGAGCGGAGACGACACGGGAACCAACCCGCACTCCGCGAGCCCGGGCAGCGCCCGTCGGACTCGGATTCCGACCTCGCCCTCCTGCCCAGGGACGACCGAGCCCCCTGGAAGGGGCCATCTACACCACGGGGTTGACCGGGCCTGTCGGCGACGGCGGGTCGCCCTCCGATGGCTGACTCGCGTCGGCAACGGCGGCAACGGCAACGGCGCCGGCGCCGCCCCCGTCGACGCCGTTGCCGACGGCGCGCTGAGCGCCGATCCAGGCATTCACCACTGCCCAGTGCATCGTCAGCCACTGCCGCCGGGCCCGTTCGGGACCCGGGATCTCCGCTGCCGGCACCCACCACCAGCGCACCATCAGCGGCGCCACGAACGGCAACGCCCGCCAGACCTCGCCGGGCGCGCTGAACTCGTCCAGACCGGCATGCGCGACGATCATCGTGGCGGCGATCCGGCCGGTGGCGAGCGCCGCGAGCACCCCGGCCGGCCGCGGCGGCAGGACGGCGTCGAGGTCCTCGGCGACCGCCGCCCGGTCCCACTGGCCGCGCGCCCGCAACCGGGCGATCAGCCGACGCCGGCGCGACGGCGTGAAGTTCGCACCCTCCGGAAAGATCACGAGTGCCTCGCCGGCGCCCAGGCCGCGTGCGAGCTCGCCGATCCGGGCGGCGGCGTGGTCGTCCGACCCGTCGTTGCGCAGGAAGCAGGCGCCGAGCCGGCCGAGCAGGATGTCGATCGCCGGATCGAGCTGGAGCCGGTTGATCAGCACCACCCGCGGGATCCGGTGGTAGCGGTTGAGCAGCAGGTGGATGAGCACGAACGAGTCCCCCGGCCCGGCGTGCCGGCTCAGCACGAGGACGGGCCCCGAGCCGGCGTCGACCGTCCCCGCGGGCGGCTCGGTGACCTCCAGACGCAGCCCGACGAGCCGCCGGGCGGACGCGACCAGCACGGCGAGCGTGCGGCGCAGCAGCCACAGGTGGGCGGCCTCCCAGCGCCCGCCGAGGGCCGGCCGGGCCAGCCACAGCCCGAACATGGCGACGATCAGCACCGCCTCGGCGGTCAGGTAGATCGCGACGAGCAGGGCTGCGCGCGGCACCCGCAGCCGGCGGTCGACCGGCGCGCCCAGCAGGCCGAGCGCGGCGACGGCCACCCCGATCAGGGCCAGCGCCGCCGCCAGCGGCACGAACAACGGGTCGACCAGGAAGCGGCGGATCGCCCACGGTGGAACACCCACGGCGTCAACCCTCCACGTCAGGACACGTCCAGCGGCCGGGTGCGGCCGCCAGCGGTGAGGTCGAGGTAGGCCGCGGTGGCCTGCCGGGCCTGTTGGATGCGCCGGTTCAGGCCCGAGGTGGAGCGGTAGCGCAGCGGCACCAGCGGAGCTCCGCGCTCCCCGACCGGCAGCACGTGGACGGCGACACCGCTGGGCAGCCGGGCCATCGCCTCGGTGAAGCCGCGCCGGCGGGCGATCTNGAAGGCGANCAGACCGGCCTCCCACGGCCAGCGCGGCGGCCGCAGCGGCCGTTCGATCCGGCCGACGTGCAGGACGAAGACGGTGTGGGCCCCGAGCTCCACCGCCCGCCCGACCGGGTTGCTGTCGACGATCCCGCCGTCGATGAAGTGCTCCTCGCCGATGCGCACCGGCGGCAGCAGCGCCGGGACCGCACAGGAGGCCAGCACCGCCTCGACGAGCGGTCCGCGGTCGAACCAGTGCGCGGCGGCCCGTTCGATGCTCGCCGCGACGCACTGGAACCGCACCGGCAGGTCCTCGATCGGCTCGGCCGGCAGGTGCGTGCGCAGCAGCGCGCGCAGCGGGGCGTTGGAGTGCAGGTGGCCGTGTTGGACGACGGTGGCCAGCCGCCGGGCCGGGCCCCCCGCGAACACGTCGGAGATGCCGAGCTGCGACCACAGGTCGGTCAGCCGGTCGATCGTCGCGGGCGCGGGTTCGGCCGCCACCGCGGCCCCGTTGATCGCACCGACGGAGGTGCCGACCACCAGGTCGGGCAGGATGCCGGCGTCGAACAGGGCGGCGAGCATGCCGACCTCGCTCGCGCCGAGAATGCCGCCCCCGCCGAGGACGAAGGCCACCCCCGCCCCGCCGACCGCATCCGCCCCGCCGACCGCATCCGCCTGCACGCCCACCGCCCGCCCGGGCCGGAGCTCCGGCCGCTCATCCCGACCCGCCGATTTCGCGTCCACCCACACCCCATCCGCCGAACCGCCCGTATCCGCCGAACCCCTCGTATCCGCCGAACCCCTCGTGTCCACCGAACCGTCAGTCCTGCGGCGACCGCTCGCGGTCCGTGGCGGCGATCGATCACCTCCTTCCCCGATCCGGGCCGGCCGACCCGTCCGGATCCGGATCGCCGGCCCCCCCTGGCACCCCGAGCGCGCGGCCGGCATCCCCTTCGCCTCGGGCGCGGCCGGCATCCCCTTCTTCTCGGGCGCGGCCGGCATAGCCACGCCACCGGTGCCCGTCCGTCGGGGAACGACCCCGGGCAGGGAGAATGAGCGGCATGCTTTCGGACGACGACGTGGATGAGATCGTCTTCAGCGCGGCGGGCAGCGGCGATCACCGTGGCGCGGCGGGCACCCTGGAGACGCTGGCCGAGCAGCCCGACACCCACAGCGAGACGATCACCCGGGCCTCCCTGCTGGTCGACGCGGGCAGCCAGTACGGGCTCGCCCACGACTGGAGCGAGGCGATCCGCTGCTACCGTGCCGCCGTGGCCGACGGCAGCGCCTGCCCCGTCGATCCCCGTGTCTGGCTGCACGACGGGCTGCTACGCGACGGGCAGGCCGAGGAGGCCGCCGCGCTGCGGGCGGAGCTCAAGGCGGCGAAGTCGGCCGATCCGGGCGTGTACGAGGCGGTGGCCGAGAGCCTGGAGGCGGTCAGCCTGCTCGACGACGCCCACACCTGGTTCACGATGGGCTACCACCGCTGCGAGCGGGCCCCGGTGCCGGACTTCCTGCTCGACCTCCTGCTCGTCGGGCGCCGCCGGGTGCGCGTGGCGCTCGGCCATCCCAGCGACGCCCTCGACGAGGTCGCCGAGGACTACATGGAGACCGTGGGCGGCTGAGGCGTGACCGCGGCCGGCAGAGACGTGACCGGAACCGGCTCCGACGTGGCGGGAACCGGCTCCGACGTGGCGGGTGGGGAAGACAGCGGCCCCGCCACGTCGTTGCACCACGTCGTGAAACCGACCCGAAGCGTCCCCCTGTCCGTGCTGGACCTCGTGCCGGTCGGCACCGGAACGACCCCCACCGATGCGGTCCGCGGGTCGCTCGACCTCGCCCGGCACGCCGAACGACTCGGATTCACCCGATACTGGTTGGCGGAGCACCATGGCATGCCCGGCATCGCCAGTTCGGCGACGTCGATCCTCATCGGCCAGGTCGCCGCGGCCACCAGCACGATCCGGGTGGGTTCCGGNGGCGTGATGCTGCCCAACCACGCTCCGCTGGCCGTTGCCGAGCAGTTCGGCACGCTCGGTGCCCTGTTCCCCGGCCGGATCGACCTGGGCATCGGCCGGGCCCCCGGCACGGATCCCGCCACCGCCCGGGCGCTGCGGCGCACCGCCGGGCTGCTCGCCGTCGACGACTTTCCCGAGCAGCTTGCCGAGCTGACCACCTTCCTCGCCGGCGGCGACTTCGCCGCCGACCATCCGATGCGCGGCGTGCACGCGTTCCCGCAGTCCCCGGCGCCGCCCATCTGGCTGTTGGGGTCCAGNGGCTACAGCGCCCAGGTGGCCGGGATGCTGGGCCTGCCGTTCGCCTTCGCGCACCATTTCAGTTCGGCGAACACGGTGCCGGCGCTCGATCTGTACCGCCGGTCGTTCCGCCCCTCGCCCGGCCGGGAGCATCCGTACGCGATCGTGGCCACCGCCGTGGTCTGCGCCGAGGACGATGAGCGCGCCGAATGGCTCGCGGCGCCCGTCCGGCTGGCGATGCTGCGGATACGCGGCGGCCGTCCCGGCGTCTTCCCCTCCCCCGAGGAGGCCGCCGCGCACTCCTGGACCCCGCAGGAGCGGGCCGCGGCCGAGAACGCGACGGCGTCGCACATCGTCGGCTCCCCCTCGACCGTCCGCGCCGGGATCGACGCCCTGCTCGACGTGACCGGCGCCGACGAAATCATGATCACCACGAACGTCCACCGGCTGGCCGACCGGATCCGCTCCTACGAGCTGGTCGCCGAGCTCGGCGGGCTGACCCCGGCCGACCCGGTCGCTCCGGCATTCGCCCCGGTGGGAGCGTCCCGCTCACAGTGACCGGGCCGCTCGCACCTGACCGGGCCGCTCGCACCTGACCGGGCGCGCCCACGCATGGCTGGGCCCGCCGGCGGTGCTCGGCGGCAGCCGGCCCGGCGGCAGCCGGCCCGGCGCCGGTCGCCCCCCGACCGGGCCACTGCGGGGTCGCCCGATCGGGGGATGGTTCCGTCGGCCGCCGGAGGGCCGCGCCGCGCCGCGGACCCTCACGGCGGTGGGCGGCCGGGGTGGTCCGATCGGATCGCACGGAACGGCCGGCGGGGGTGGCCCGATCAGGCCGCGCGACGCTTCACGGGCGCCGCGCCCGGCAGCGCGGCCAGCGACCCGGACCGCAGCACCCGCTCGGTGATCCGCGCGACCAGGCCGCGGGGCAGCAGCCGGGAGGCGTTGGACGTCAGGTAGTTCAACCGGCCGTCGATGACGTACGCCTGGCCCCGGTCGAGGGCACGGAAGGCCGCCGCCACCACCTCGTCGGTGGTCCGCAACCGGCCGCCGGCGGACATCCGCGAGCCGACGACCTCGAAGAAGTTGGTGTCGGTCGGCCCCGGGCACAGCGCGAGCACGCGCACCCCGCGGGAGCGGCACTCGGCCCACAGGCCGATGGAGAGCGACAGGACGAAGGCCTTGGAGGCCCCGTAGACCGCCATGTAGGGGACGGCCTGGAAGCCCGAGGTCGACGACACGTTGATGATGGTGCCGGAACCCCGGGCCACCATGGCCGGCAGGAACAGGTGCGCGACCCGCTCCACCGCCACGACGTTCAGCATCACCTCTCGGTGGTCCCGGTCCGCGGACAGCTCGTGGTACGGCCCACGGGTCCCAAAGCCGGCGTTGTTGACNAGGATGTCGATCTCCAGGCCGATCTCGGCGACCGCCTTGGCAAGCTGGTCGGGGCCGCTCTCCTCGGCGAGGTCGATGGGGACGGCGTGCACCTCGACCCCGTAGCGGGTGCCCAGCCGCTCCGCGACCTCCCGCAGCCTGGGCTCCGCCGGCGCCACCAGGACGAGTCTGGCACCCCGGGCCGCATACGCCTCCGCGAAGGCCGCGCCGATGCCTGANGATGCCCCTGTGACCAGGGCGGTGCTCATCTGAAGATCCGCTCGCGCGGTCATGGTCCTCCCTGCTTGGCCGGGCGCGTCACCGTGCTTGGATCCAGCGCACGGCACGCGACGATGTCAGGAAACGACATCATCGGACATCTCGGGATGGACCGGGCAAATGCTGTAACGACGGTCGTACCTGTAGGTGCGGGCCCTTCGGTGGGGGGATGCCCTGCGGCGCAGGTCTTTCACGTCCGGTCGAGCAGGTGACGTTCCCGGACCGCCCCCACCGACAGGGTGCGGTAGCCGACGTCGTCGAACAGCACAGTGATGCGATCGCCATCCTCCTTGACGACCTGTCCCCGGCCCCACGAGACGTGGCGCACCGCGGCGCCGGCCGGGAACGGCGCCTCGCCGTCAGCGGGTTCGACCCGCCGCTGGGCCGGCAGGCCGGCCAGGCAGTTGTCGCAGCGCCCGCACGGGCCGCCGGTCGTCTCACCGAAGTAGGCCAGCAGGAACGCCCGTCGGCAGTCCCGGGTCTCGGCATAGCCGCGCATCATCTCGACACGGGAACGGTCGACCTCGACCCGCGCCTCGGCCACCCCGAGCGCGCGCCGCGCCGCCTCCTGCGGATCCGGGGCGTCGGCCCGCGCGGCGATGCGCCCGTCGTCGCCCACTGCCACCACATCCGCGCTGGCCAGCAGGTCCACCAGCCGGGTCAGCGCGGTGTCCCGCAGCCCCGCCGCCTTGGCCAGCTCCCGCGCCGTCACCGGTGCGTCGGCGTGCCCCAGCAGCACCGCGACGCGTCGTAAGGCAGTCTCGTCGACCCGGCCGGACGCGAAGAAGCGCCGCAGCCCGAGATCCTCCGGCCGGTAGAACAGGCAGGCCACCGCGGGCTCACCGTCCCGCCCCGCACGGCCGATCTCCTGGTAGTAGGAGTCGAGGGAGTCGGCCACCTCGGCGTGGATGACGGTGCGGACGTTGGGTTTGTCGATGCCCATGCCGAACGCGGTCGTGGCGACCACCACGTCGCACCGATCAGCCATGAAGTCCGCCTCGACCTCGCGTCGGCGCGCGGCCTTCAGCCCGGCATGGTACGGATACACCGTCAGCCCGAGGCCGGCGAGCTCGTCGGCCAGCTCCTCGGTGGCCCGCCGGGTGGCCGCGTAGACCAGCGCCGGCTTGGCCTCCCCCGCGATGCGTTCGATCAGGCTCGCCCGCTTGGCCTCCTCGTCGGTGAACGACACCACAGACAGGAAGATCTCGGGCCGGTCGAACCCCCGCACGACCTCGACCGGGTCGCGCAGCCGTAGCCGCTCGCGGATCTCCCGGCGCACCGGCGGGGCCGCAGTGGCCGTCAGCGCCACGACCGTCGGATGCCCGAGGTCCTCGATGACCTGCCCGAGCTGGCCGTAGTCGGGCCGGAAGTCGTGCCCCCAGGACGCGATGCAATGGGCCTCGTCCACGACGAACAGGGACGGTCGCGCCTCGCGCAGCGCCGCCCGGACGTCGTCGCGGGCCAACTGCTCCGGCGCCAGAAAGAGGAACTCGGTGCGCCCCTGCCGGACCGCGTCGAAGGCGGCCTGCCGGGCCGCCCGCCCGGCGTCCGAGTTCGCCGCGGCCGCCGCCGGGTCGTCGTCGCCCAGCAGGCCCGCCAGCCGCTCGGTCAGTCCGCGCACCTGGTCGCGTTGCAACGCGATCAACGGCGAGACCACGATGGTCGGGCCGGCCAGCACCAGCGCCGGGATCTGGTAGACCGCCGACTTGCCCCCGCCGGTCGGTAGCACGCACAGCGTGTCCCGGCCCTCGACGACGGCCCGCATGGCGTCGAGCTGACCGTCCCGCAGCTCCGCGAAACCGAACCCCTCCTGGGCGACCAGCCGGATCAGGTCGCCCAGCTCGTCGTCAACCCTGGCACCCGGCCTGGCACCCGGCCCGGCCACCGCGGGCTCCTGCGACCCTCCCGCTTCCAGCGGCCTTCCCGCTTCCAGCGACATGCCCGGTTCTGGCGGCAGGCTCGGCTGGNGGGTCGCCGCCGGCTCGCGGGAAGCATCCGGCTGCGGGGCGGTGGCCGGCGACCGGCGCCGGCCCGACTCGGAGGGCGTCCGCGCCCGTGCCTCGGTGGCACCGGCGGCGGGCGCAGAGCGGCGCCGCCCCCGGATCCAGGCAGTCAGCAGTCTGGTTGTCTGATCACGACGGCTCATGGTGCCGCTGGGCGTACCCACTCACCACGGGCCCCCACCCTCGAACGACCACGAAGGGGACAACCTTCGCCGACCTACCACCACCATTCCGACACCGACCGACAAACGCCCGCCCCAGCGAACCGCCGCTCGCCCACACAGGTCTGCCGTACCGGCCGACTCACGGAGCACATTCGACTCCGAAAAGTATTTGACCGACTACAGTTTTGCTCCTACCGGATGATCGCCGCGGGAGGAATGTATCAATGCGTAGCCGGAGGTTCCGACATCTGACGGTTCCCCTTATCGCCCTGCTCGCCGCGACCGCCATCGCGCTCCCCCTCCTCGGCCGCGGCGGGGGCAACGCCGTCGACGGGGACGGCGCCGCCTCGGCCAGCCCGGTGGTCGGCGACAGGAAGGCAGGCGACCCGGCCGGGCGGCTTGGACGGGCCGAGCCGACGCGCCGGCCGCTGACCGCCGCGGCCAGGGCCGTCCCGGCCACCCCGGCGGGCAAGCTGCGCTTCGGGTTGGGGCCCGGGCTCGACAGCGCCCACACCTCCCCGCTCGCGCCTGACCTGGACTTCCTCAGCACCTGGTACAACGGGCCGAACGATCTGAGCTTCCTGCGCAAGTGGAAGGCCGATCTGATCCCCGAGGTCTACCGTTCGGGTCACGGCATCCACCTCATCGTCTGGCTCGACGGCACCGGCGAGGTCGGCACCGTCCAGACGGCGCACGGCCCGGCGTGCGGACGCGAGTACCCGCTGTCGAGCGGCTTCCTCGACGACNCGCGCGAGCTCGCCTCGATCTTCTCCGGTCCCGCGGACGGTCCCGCGCTCTACGTCACGCTGTTCACCGAGTTCCAGACGTACCCGTGCCACCCGAACGCGTGGGCCACCACGCCGGACACCACCAACTACTACCTCACGCTGCAGGACCAGTACCTGGCGGCGTTGGACATCTTCCATTCCGGCGCGCCGAACGCGCGGGTGTCACTCGGCTGGGGCGGTTGGCAGAGCCGCTGGGACGATCCGGTCGCCGGCGGCGGCCGATCGCTGATCACCCATTTCGCGGACGTGCTGCGCGCCTCGGACTTCGAGAGCTTCCAGGCGATGGGCACCGACTCGAACGCCGCGGACGTGCGGGACATGACGCGGGCGCTCGGCCAGTACGGCCCGGTCATGCTGGCCCACTTCAAGTCCGAGTCGCAGGCGACGTGGGAGGCGGACATGCACGCGTTGCTGGCCGGGGACGCGGTGCGCCAGCTCAGCCAGGACGGCCTGTTCGCGTTCAGTTTCATGGACGCGGCCAACATCGCCTCGCCGACGGCGCTAAGCCTGGCCCGGGGCGCGATCCAGAGCCACGGGGTTCACTCGACACTCTGAGCGCGCCGAGGCCCGTCGGCGGGCGTGCCGTCGGCGGGCGTGCCGTCGGCGGGCGTGCCGTCGGCGGGCGTGGTGCGCTGGGACGGCGAGGAGGCGGCGGTCAGCGACCGCAGGGCCCGGCGGTCGGTCTTGAGCACGCTGGTGAGCGGCAGCGACTCGATGATGTGCACCTCACGGGGGTAGCGCAGGGGTCCGAGCCGGGCCCGGCCCCAGCGCACCAGTTCCTCCGGGGAGACCGTGCCGCCGGCGACGAGCTGCACATAGGCGATCACCTCCTCGCCGTGGCGGTGGTCGGCCCGGCCGACGACCCCGCACGCGGCGACGTCGGGATGACCGAGCAGGCCGTCCTCGACGTCACGCGGGTAGACGTTGACCCCGCCCCGGATGATCAGGTCCTTGATCCGATCGACGACGTACAGGTAGCCGTCGACGTCGCAGCGCCCCACGTCACCGGTATGCAGCCAGCCGCCACGCAGCGCCTCGGCGGTGGCCTGCGGCGCCTGCCAGTACCCCGTCATCACCATCGGGCCCCGCAGGCAGATCTCCCCGTCCTGCCCGGTGCCGGCCGCCGAGCCGTCGGGCAGCTCGACGCGCACCTCGACCCCGAACGCGGGAAGACCGACGCTGCCCAGCCGCGCCGCGCCCGGCGGCGTGATGGTGACGCCGCCCGCGCTCTCCGTGCAGCCGTACCCCTCGACCAGCTCGACGCCGGGCAGGCGCCGCTGCCACTCGAGCGCGATCTCCCTCGGCAGCGGCGCGCCGCCACTGGTGACGCGGCGCAGCGACGACGTGTCGGCCAGGTGCAACGGCTCCGCGAGCAGCTGACCGATCATGGACGGCACCAGCGCGCTGACCGCGACCCGGTGTTCGGCCACCAGGTCCAGCCACCCGCGGGGGTCGAACCAGCGCATCAGGACCGCGGGGCCAGGCTTGCGCGCATGCAGCGTCATCACGCTGATCGTCAGGCCGTAGATGTGCGACAGCGGCAGCGGCAGCAGGCCGGCGAGCTCCTCGTCCAGGTTCCCCGACGAGGCCGCGAAGCCCCCGGCGGACAGCGCGTCGTGGGACAGCACGACCCCCCGCGCCCGCCCGGTGGTGCCGCCGGTGTAGAGCAGCGCGGCCATGGCATCCGGATCGGCCGGTTCGAGGGGACCTTCGTCGCCCGCCGCGAGGTCGGCGAAGCGCAGTACCGGCGGCCCCGCCCCGGCCGCCCCGGCCAGGTCGGACCGGCCGGCCAGATCAGCACCAGCACCAGCACCAGCACCAGCACCAGCACCAGGCGAATCGTCCGCCACGATCAGTGCCCGCACCTGCGGGCAGCCGCTCGCCACCGCGCGGACCTTGGTCAGGAACTCGGGGGTCGTGACGACGAACCGGGCGCCGCTGTCGACCAGCACGTGACGCAGCTCGGCCTCGTCGAGCAGGAACAGCGTCGGCGTCACGACCCCGCCGGCCCGCCACACCCCGTGGTAGGCGACGGCGACCTCCGGACAGTTGGCCATGTGGACGACCACCCGGTCACCGGCGACCAGCCCCGCGCCGCGCAGGNCGGCGCTGAACCGGCAGGATCGGACGAAGCGGGCCGCGCCGGACTCGACCCGACCCTCGAAGATCAGTTCCTCGGTGCCGCCGGTGCGTTCCACGGCGAGCTCCGCGAGCCTGCCCAGGCTGAACCCGGTCGGTCGGTAGCCGGCTGCGCTCACCATCTCCCACGTCGCCTTCCGCCGGCGCGTCGGCGAGCCGGCGACTCCGGCCCGCTCGCGCATGTGAAGCATCTCACCTCACCGGATGATCGGCGGCCTGCTCGCCACACCTCGGCCGCGGCGCGGGGAACACGTCGGGAACACGGATGGCGGACCAACGGCGCGCCGTACACCGCTGGTTACGGGGGCGCGGCGTGGTCCCTCGCGGGCCGTCGGACGGACCCGCCGGGCAGGAAGCCGGCTCGGCGGTCCACGATGGGGACCGGCCGCGCCGGTGGGTCGCCCACTCGCGTCGCCGGTCGTCGGCCCCCGGACGGAGGTGCACATGGGCTCGCCCCTCGGTGAACCCGCGGCGTGGCGGAACTGGGCGGGCAACGAGACCGCCCGGGCGGTCCGGCTCGCTCGACCCCGCACCGCCGAGGAGGCGTCGGCGGTGGTGACCGCTGCCGTGCGGGACGGCCGGCGGGTCCGGGCCACCGGCACCGGCCACGCGATGAACGCGATCGGCCGGCCGGACGACGGCGGCGTGCAGATCGCCCTGGACCGCTGCGCCGATCTGGTCGCGCTCGACGGTGGCAGCGGGCTGGTGACGGTGCGCGGCGGGATGACCCTGCGCCGGCTGAATCGGCTGCTCGCCGAGGCCGGGCTGGCCCTGACCAACCAGGGCCATGGCGAGCAGGCGACGATCGCCGGGGCGATCGCCACGGGAACCCACGGCACGGGCGCCCGCTACGGCGGGCTGTCCACGCAGGTACGGGCGCTGGAGGTGGTGCTCGCCGACGGCAAGGTGGTCACCTGCTCGCGGGGGGAGCGCCCCGAGCTGTTCGCGGCCGCCCGCCTCGGCCTCGGCGCCGTCGGCGTCGTGACCTCGGTGACGCTGCAGGCCGTGCCGTTGTTCGCCCTGCACGTGCGGGAGAGCCGGCTGCCACTGGCCGAGGTGCTCGACAGCTACGGCGCGCTCGTCGAGCAGGCCGACCACGTCCGCTTCGCCTGGTTCCCGCACACCTCGACCGCGCTGGTCCGCTGGGATGACCGTCGCCCGGTCGACGACGAGCTGGCCCCGCCGCCCCGGCGACACGACCGGCTGACCGGCGGCCCGGTGTCCGGCGGCGTCTTCGAAGCCCTGATGGTCGCCGCCCGGCGGCTGCCAGCCGCGGACCGCCCCGCCGCCCAGCTCGCCGCCCGCGTCGGCGCTCTGCCAGCGGGCGGTCGGCCGTCACTCGACCTCTCCTACCGGGTGTTCGCCTCGGGCCATCCGGCGATCGTGGGTCACCCGGCGATCCGGTACAAGGAGATCGAGTACGCCGTCCCCCGCGCCGAGCTCNCCGCCGCCATGGGCGAGCTCGCCGCCGCCGTGACCCGATCCGGGGTGCGCACCGCCTTCCCCGTCGAGGTCCGCTGCGCGGCCGCGGACGAGATCCCACTGTCCCCCGCCTTCGGCCGCGACACCGCCTACATCGCTGTGCGCACCGACCGTCGCGGCCCGCACGAGAACTACTTCGGCCGCGCCGAACAGATCATGCTGGCGGCCGGCGGGCGGCCTCACTGGGGCACCCTGCACACGCTGGCCGCGGCGCAGCTACGCGAGCGCTACCCCCGCTTCGACGACTTCCTGGCCGTCCGCGACGCGGTCGACCCGGCCGGCCTGTTCGCCAACGCCCACCTCGACCGCGTCCTCGGCCCGCCCCCAGTACCTGCGGTTTCGTGAACCGTTCCGGTACTCGGGCCGAGGTATGACTGGTAGTGTGGCATCCCCGCTCATGACGTCGGCGTCAGCCGAATCGCCACCACGGGTTCTCCTGCCATTTCTTCTGGCTGATCGTCGTCGGCGTCGGTTCCCCGTGTACCCGGAGGCCAGACATTCCCATCAGCGAAGCCGAACTCGACGCACACATCTTTGACGGGGTCAGACTCGCGCCACTCGGCCAGCACGAGCCGAAGAAACTCCTCGACCGCGAACACACGCACCTTTTCCTCGCGGAACTCGAGCGACGCTATCCGAACTACCAGCACAACCCGACGCTGACCTCCGCGTTGCTCGCCGCGTCGATCACGGCGATCAATCTGCATGCGCGGATCACGCGGGCGGTCGTCACGAACGAGCTGTCCCAGGCCGAGGCGGTGCTCGGAATGGTGAACACGGACCACCCCCGACCCGCCCCGGCGACCCAGGTCGAGCGTCTGATCGACTGGCTGGAGGCTCACCGGGGTGACTCCACCTGGCAGGGCGAACCCGAACAGAACCAGCTTGGCGGGATCAGTGATTACCAGGCCTGGCTCACCGGCCCGCCCCCTCTTGCGAATCCGCCCGGCCCGGATACCCGACTGATCTGCTGGGAGGTCGTTCTCCTCGCCGCCGCAAGCGTCGGTATCTACTCCGTCGCGCAACTACGCACCGCCTACGCGGGCAACAAACTCGCCGGCACCTTCGCCCTGTTCAGCTCCCACGGCCGGACCGACATCCAGAACGACGGCCGGTCGGACTTCGCCGTGGCGAACCAGATCCAGGCGGGTGACGCGATCATGATTAAGTCCACCGCCGCGGATTTCGACCACGTCGTGGTCGCGGCCAGGCCGGACCAGGCCAATCTGCGCAACATCGAGGTTCTCTCGCTGTGGAACCGCGGCACCGGCGGCGTTCTCGGGAAGACCCTACTGGACAACCTGATCATCGATGAGGTCCAGGCGATCCGACACGCCCGCCTGTAGACCGACCGGATCAGCACCGCGCCGCCGTCCCTGGGGGAAGGCATGGTAGAGGTCGGGGGATCGGGCGGCGGCGACGATGGCGGCGAGGGTGGCGGACAGGTGCGGGGCCTGCTGGGAGCCGCGGCGCACCGCGGCGAAGATGGGCCGGATCGGCGGGACGCCGGCGATCGGTCGCAGGGCCACCTGCGGGGTGCTGGCCAGCTTCGCCAGTCGGGGGATGAGGCCGACCCCGCAACCCGCGGCGATCAGGTCGAGGACCGCGGTGTAGTCGTCGCAGCGGTGGCGCACCCGGGGAACGAATCCGGCCGCGGCGCACGCCGCGTGGGTGACCTCGTGGCAGGGGGTGCCGGCACGGCTGGAGATGAAGTCCTCCCCGCCGAGCACCTCCAGCGGCACGGCCGCGGCGGCGGCGTAGGGGTGCCCGGCGGGCAGTGCGACGTCGAGCGGGTCGTCGAGCAGCGGGATCGGTAGCAGCCGCTCGTCGAGGGGCTGGGCACCCGGGTGGGTGATGCTGACCGCGAGATCCAGGTCGCCGGCCAGCAGCAGATCGAAGCACGCGGGCTCGGCGACGTCGGACACCGACATCCGCAGCCGCGGCCGGCTCTCCCGCAACGCCGCCAGCGCCGGCACGACGATGCCGGAGATCGCCGTGGTGAAGGCCGCCACGGCCACCGACCCGACCCGCCCCTCGTTGAAGGCGGCGAGGTCCGCCTCAGCCCGCTCGAGCTGGGCGAACAGGACGTCGGCATGGCCCAGCAGCACCCGGGCGGCGGGGGTGAGCCGGACCCGGCGGCCGGCCGGGTCGAGCAGCCGCACGCCGGTCTCCTTCGCCAGGGCGGCGAGCTGCTGGCTGACCGCGGACGGCGTCAGGTGCAGCGCCGCAGCCGTGGCCACGACCGTCCCCCGGCTGTCGAGCTCCCGCAGGATGCGCAGGCGGCGCACATCGATCATGCAGAAAATCTTAGCTGTTGTGTGCAGAAAAATTAGATGGACTGCAAAGGCGTCTACCCCGATCCTCGGGATCATGATGCACGCGATCGTGACGGGCGGAGCCCTGCTGCTGGTCCTCGCCGGCTGGCTGTGGGGACCCGACACCCGCGACGGCCTGGACTGGGCCCGCCGCAACGACGGGATCAGCCCAGGAATCGGCTTCGGACCGGGCAGCGGCCTCGGCCCCCGAGGAGGGAACGATCGAGGGGACGCCGAGCGGGCGGCTCAGGCGGAGTCGGCGCGGATCACGGCGCCGTGAGCCGGGCCCGCCGCCGCGCCGCCCCGGGTCGGCGCGGGCCCCTCCGCACCCTCCGGCCCGCCGGCGACGTCCTCGCCGAGGTACGCCTGACGGACCCGGTCGTCGGCAAGCAGGGCTGCGGCCGCATCCGCGAGGACGACCCGGCCGGTCTCCAGCACGTACCCCCGCCCGGCGATCCGCAGCGCCGAGGCCGCGTTCTGCTCGACGAGCAGCACCGCGACCCCCTCCCGGTTGATCTCGGCGATCACCTCGAAGATGGTCTGGACGATCATCGGCGCCAACCCCATCGACGGCTCGTCGAGCAGGATCAGCCGCGGCCGGCTCATCAGCGCCCGGCCGATCGCGAGCATCTGCTGCTCGCCGCCCGACAGCGTGCCGCCCGCCTGGCCGATCCGCTCGGCCAGGCGCGGGAACAGCGCCACGACCCGGTCGAGGTCCGCCCGCGCATGCCGACGATCATGATAGGCGCCCATCAGCAGGTTCTCGCGGACGCTCATGCTGGGGAAGACCCGCCGGCCCTCGGGCACGTGGCTGACGCCGGCGCCGACGAGGCCGTGTGCCGGGATGGACGACAGCGGCCGGCCGTCGAGGCGCACCTCGCCGGCCCGGGGCCGCAGCAGGCCGGAGATGGTTCGCAGGGTCGTCGTCTTACCGGCGCCGTTGGCGCCGAGCAGGGTGACGATTTCGCCCTCGGCGACCTGGAGGCTGACCCCGCGCAGGGCGGTCACCGCGCCGTAGGCGACCTCGACGTCGCTCAGTGTCAACAGCATCAGCGCGCGTCCTTCCGCCCGGCGGCGCCAGGCCCGGCGGTGACGTCGGCATCGCCATCGGTGGCCTCGGCGTCGGTGACGCCGAGGTACGCCTCGATGACCGCCGGATCACGCTGGACCTCCCCCGGCGTGCCGTGGGCGATCACCCGGCCGAAGTTGAGCACGACCACCGAGGTGGCCACGGACATCACCAACCGCATGTCGTGCTCGATGAGCAGCACGGACACGCCGGTGCCGGCGATGCGGGTGATGAGCGCGGCGAGGTCGCGCTTCTCCGCCGGGTTGGTGCCGGCGGCCGGCTCGTCGAGCAGCAGCAGGCTGGGCCCGGTGCCCAGGGCCCGGGCGATCTCCAGCCGGCGCTGCTCGCCGTACGGCAGCGAGGCGGCCAGCTCGTGCGTGCGGTGGGACAGCCCGACCAGGTCGAGCAGGCTCAGCGCGTGGCGCACCCCGTCGCGCTCGGCGCGCCGGGCGTGCGGCAGGCCCAGGATCGCGCCGACCGGCCCGTACCGCTGGCGCACCTCGGTGCCGATCTGCACGTTCTCCAGGGCCGACAGGGCGGGGAACAGCCGGATGTTCTGGAAGGTGCGGGCCACCCCGAGCCGGGTGATCGCGTGCGGACGGCGGCCGACGAGCTCGGTCGGGCCGTCCGGACGCGGCCAGAAGGTCACCGAGCCCTCCTGCGGCCGGTACGCCCCGGTCAGGCAGTTGAACAGCGATGTCTTGCCGGCCCCGTTCGGGCCGATCACCGCGAGGATCTCCCCGCGGCGCTGGCGCAGCGACACCCCGTCGAGGCTGGTCACCCCGCCGAAGCGCAGCGCCAGGTCGCGGGCCTCGACGACCAGGTCNCCGGATGCGGTCTCGTCGACGTGCGGACGGCGGGCGCCGGGCACCCCGCGGTGGGCACCGGCCCGGCTCACCGCTGCCCTCCCGTCGGCGCGGCACCGAGGGAGTCGGCGGCGCCGATGCCCTCCTCCGCAAGCTCGATCTCGCGCCGGCGGCGGCGCGACGGCACGAGACCCTGCGGACGGAAGATCATCATGATCACGATGACGGCCCCGAAGTAGATGTAACGGTCCGCGGGCGGCACCTTGTCCCGCAGGTAAAAGGCGAGTCCCTGCAGGACCACGGCGCCGACGACGACGCCGAGTCGGGAGCCCATCCCGCCGAAGATGACCACCGCTACGACGAAGAACGACGCCTGGAGGCTGAAGCTCTGGGGATTGAAGAACTGCTTGGAGGCGAACAGCACGCCGGCGAAGCCCGACACCGACGCACCGATCGCGAAGGCGAGCAGCTTCATGCGCAGCGTCGCCACGCCGGTCGCCTCGGCGGCGATCTCGTCCTCCCGGATGGCGGCCCAGGACCGGCCGATCCGGGACCGTTCGAGCCGACCGAAGGCGATCATCACCCCGATGACGATGACGAGCAGCAGGTAGTAGTACGGCAGCGGGTCGATGCCCCACTTGTAGTCGATGCCGAGCAGGTCGACCGACAGGTGCGGCACGCCGAAGGCGCCGCGGGCGCCGTTGGTGATGTTGTCGGCGTTGTTGGCCACCAGGTGGATGATCTCGCCGAAGCCGAGGGTGACGATCGCCAGGTAGTCCCCGCGCAGCCGCAGCGTCGGTGCGCCGAGGATGACCCCGGCGAGCGCGGCGAGGACCAGCGCGATCGGGAAGACGAAGAACGGGTTGAGCACGAACGGCGCGTGCCACGGCATCGCGGTCTGCGAGGTGAAGTAGGCCGTCGCGTAGGCGCCGATGGCGAAGAACGCGATGTAGCCGAGGTCGAGCAGGCCGGCGTAGCCGACGACGACGTTGAGGCCGAGGGCGAGCAGCGCGTAGATGCCGATGTCGTTGACCATCGACTGCTGGGCGGCCGTCGAGACGACCAGGGGCGCGACGATCGCAACGGCGAGCAGCGCCAGGTTCAGCACGATCGGACCGCCGCGGCGACCGTAGGCCGCGCCGATCGGCGCGCGCACCGGGGCGCTCACCCGCTCCAGGGCGCCGCGCAGCTGCGCGCCGAGCACCAGCAGTACCCACAGCGCGACGGCGAGTCCCAGGTAGAGCACGATCCGGACGTCGACGATCGAGTCCTTCGCCGCCTGCAGCGGCTTGTCGGAGTTGCCGGTCGGGCCGGTGACGATCGCGGCGAGCACGCCGACCAGCAGCAGCGCGCCGAGCTGGCGCAGTCGGGCCGGGGCGAACAGCTCCGCCGGGTGCCACGCGGGCCGTGCCGGCCCGCCGCCGGGACCGCCGAGGCTGGTGGAGGCGGTGGGCTCGGCGGAGCCGGTGGGGTCGGATCGACTCCCGGCGATGCGCAGCGGCATGGTGGCGGCACCACTGCCGGGACCGGTCGGCCCGGTCGGCCCGGTCGGCCCGGTCGGCCCGGTCGGCCCGGTCGGCCCGGCCGGCTCAGTCGGGCCGGGTGGGCCGGCGGCGGGAGGCGCGCTCATGCCGCCCGCCCCAGCCGCTCGCCGAGCAGGCCGGACGGTCTGATCATCAAGATCGCCACCAGGACGAGGAAGGCGATGACGTCCTTGTAGGACGCCTGGAACAGGTAGCCACCATAACTCTCGACCAGGCCGAGCAGCAGGCCGCCGANCATCGCGCCGCGCACGTTGCCGATGCCGCCGAGGACCGCCGCGGTGAACGCCTTCACCCCAGGAACGAACCCCATGCTGTACGAGGCGTTGAACGTCATCGCGTACAGGAAGCCGCCGGCACCGGCGAGTAGGCCGCCGACGACGAACGTGATGATGATGATCCGCTCGACGTTCACCCCCATCAGGACGGCGGTGTCGGCGTCCTGAGCCACGGCCCGGATGCCCTGGCCGAGGCGGGTGCCGGCGACGAGGCGGTCCAGGCCGATGAGCATCGCGACCGCGACGGCGAAGATGACCAGCGACTGGGTGGAGACGTCGGCGCCGAAGACCGTGAAGACCGTGCCGTTGTGGAACAGGTCGGGCAGGTCGACGTTCTGCCGGCCGAACTCCTTGCCGGCCAGGTTGACAGCGAACAGCGACGCCCCGATCGCGCTGATCAGGTAGGCCAGCCGGGGCGCGGAGCGGCGCCGCAGCGGCCGGTAGGCCACGCGCTCGAGGGTGAACGCGGCGAGCCCCCCGCAGATCGCGCCGGCGCCGAGGCCGATGGCCACCAGCCCCACGGACGCGAGCCCCCCGGGCACCGAGCCGTCGTCGGGCAGCAGGGCTCGGGCGGCGAACAGGCCGCCGAAGGATCCCAGCATGAACACCTCGCTGTGCGCGAAGTTGATGAGCTGGAGAACCCCGTACACGAGCGTGTACCCGAGTGCTATGACCGCGTACAGCGAGCCGACCATCAGACCGTCGATGGTCAACTGCCAGAACTGGTCGAGGAAACCCATACGTGTGCCTCGTTCGTCGCGTGGCTCGTTCGCCTGGCCGAAGTTTCGTTCGGGTGGCAGATGTGCGTTCCGGTGACGGACGTTCATTCTGGTACTAGAAAGTCCGTTTTGCCAGGCGGATGTTTCGCCCGACGCAGCGCGGGCGGCGGCCGNAGGTGTACGCACCCGGNCACCTCCCGCACCGGTGTCAGGACTTGATCAGGTCCGCGGTGTTCCCGAGAACGGTGATCGCGCCGTTCTTGACCTGGTAGACGAACACGTTGGAACCCTTGACCTCGCCGGTGGACTCGAAGGCGACGGTCTTCGTGATGCCCTGGAAGTTCACGCTACCGAAGGCGCTCGCGACCGACTCCCGGCTGGCGTCCTTGCCGAGCTTCTTGAACACGTCCGCAAGCGCGAGCGTGGCGTCGTACGCCTCACCGGAGTAGGTCCCGGGCTTGGCGCCCTTGTTGACCTTCTTGAAGGAGGCGACGAACGCGGNGGCCTTCGGGTCGGTGTTCGCGTCGCCGCAGGGGCAGGTGAGGTAGGTGCCCTCGGCCGCGGCGGCGCCGGCCTGCGCGACGTACTGCGGGTCGAGCGAGCCGTCCCCACTGGCGATCTTGCCGGTGAAGCCCTTGTCCTTGAGCGCCTTGGACAGCAGGGCGAGCTCGGCGTAGTAGCCCGAGTAGTACAGGACGTCCGGCGCCGCGGCGATGATCTTCGTGGCCTCGGAGGTGTAGTCCTTGGTCGGGTTGATGCCGTCATGGGTGACGGCGACGCCCTTGGCCTTGAGCTCGGGCTCCAGGGCGCCGGACAGGCCGGTGCCGTACTCGCTCTTGTCGTCCAGCGAATAGACCTTCTTCGCCTGCAGGACGGAGGCCACGTAATCGGCGGCGGCCTTACCCTGCACCGTGTCCGGCGCGATGACCCGGTAGAAGGTCTTGAAGCCCAGCGTCGTCAGCGCCGGGTTCGTCGCGGACGGGCTGACCGACAGCAGGCCGGCCTGGGTGTAGGCGGGCTCGCTGGCCTTGGTGGCGCCGGAGAACATCGGGCCNACGACCGCGACAACCTTGGAGTCGTCGATCAGTTTCTGCGCGGCCGTCGGACCCTGGTCCGGGGAACCGCCGTCGTCGGACTCGACGAGCTTGAGCTGGAACGGCGAGCTCGTGTCGGCGTTCACCTCCGCGATCGCGGTCCGTACGCCGTAAAGGGCGTTCAGCCCGAGCTGCTGATTGTCGCCCGAGAGAACGCCCTGGAAGCCGATGGTGATCGTTTTCTTCCCGTCTCCGGAAGAACCACCGCCACTGTCGCTCCCACAGGCCGCGGCGGTCAACGTCACGGCCGCGGCGAGGGCTATCGCTCCCAGGAGCGGGCGCCTACGCATGCATTTCCTCCTCCGGTCCGCCGATCGCAAGCCCGATGCCACGACCGACCCAGCTACGAGCTCCCCCCGGCGCCACCGACGTCGAGCCGGCGCGCCACCGCCTAGAGGATGACGCGCCCCCTCGCGCCACCCCCGACCGCCCCCCGGAAATCGTCCCCGGACCGGCGGGATGATCCGGCCGACCCGCACGCACTCTCCGCCGAGATGGCGGAAACGTAGTCCCCGGGCAGATCGACCGAAAGTACTCATATCAGGTTGTTACCTGGATGACACAAAAGTGGTGTTCAGGCGCGCCCGCTGTTTACAATCCCCGAGGGTCGTCCTCGCGCCGCAACGTTGCCCTCGCCGCCCCGAAACCGCTCCCGCCGCCCCGAAACCGCTCCCGCCGTGGTCAGCGCGGCGCCGACCACACCGCCTGGCTGGTGCCGAGGGAGGCCGGCGGCGAGAGCCAGCGCGGTGCCACTCCGGCGACGGTCGCCGCCGGCCGGATGTACGAAAGTTCACCGAACTCGCTGCTCAGGCAGGAGCGGTAGGCGTCGACGTCGTCCGCCGTCGGGTCGGGGTGGGCAAGGGTGTCGTGATGGCCGAGATCCTGCAACCACCGCCCGGTCCGGGCCAGGGAGACCCGCACATGCCAGCTCCCGCCCTCGCTCACCCGCCGGGCGAGCGCGTCGAGCACCCCGAACGCGGCGAGGTAACCGGTGCCGTGATCGAGCGCCTGCGCCGGCAGCGGCACCGGGCTCGACGTGCCGGCTGCCTCGGCCGTGGCGAGGACNATCCCCGAGGCGGTCTGGACCAGGCTGTCGAAGCCGCGCAGCCCGCTCCACGGCCCCTGCCGTCCGTAGGCGCTGATGCTGGCGTAGACGATCCCCGGTCGCATCCGGGCGACGGCGTCCGGGCCGAACCCGAGCCGGTCCAGCGCGCTCGGCCGGTAGGCCTGCAGGACCACGTCCGCGGACGCGATCAGTTCCCGCAGCCGGCGGGCGTCGGCGGCGACCCGCAGGTTGAGGAACGCGTTGCGTTTACCGAACCCCGTGTCGACCAGCAGGCTGTGCACCTCCGGCAGGTGGGCCGCGCCGACCCGCAGCACGTCCGCGCCGTAGGCGGCGAGCGTGCGCCCGGCGATGGGGCCGGCGATGACGCGGGTCAGGTCCAGCACCCGCAGGCCGGCGGCCGGCGTCTCCGTCGGTGCGAACCGCGCCGGGGGGGCGTCGCCGAGCCGGCTCACCTCGATCAGCGGCAGTTCGGCGACCGCCCTGGCCTGCCGGTGCTCGGCCCACTCCGGCTCCGCGCGTGCCATGCTCGCGCACAGCCCCATGGCCTGCAGCTCCAGCTCCAGCGACGCGGCCTCGACGCGCCGGATCACCCGCTCGACGGCGGCGCGGTCGTTCGGCGCTCCGAGCAGATCCAGCACCCCGTTGCGGTGGTGCGGGAAGTTGCAGTGAAGCTGGATCCAGCGACCGTCGGCCGTGCGGTAGTAGCCCGAGATCGGGTCCCACGGGCCGGGCGGCGCCTTCCCGTCGATGCGCAGGTGGCGCTCGCTGCGGAAGGCGGCACCGGCGTGGCGGGTATCGAGGGTGATGTCCGGGGGGCCGCCGCCGGTGCGGGCGGCCAGCAGCCGCCCGGCCCCGATCGCCGCGGCCGCCACCGAGGCGGTCGCGACCGTCGTCACCCGGTAGAGGCTGGGCAGGACGTCGGCCGGGCCGGTGACCGTCAGCCGGTCCCCGATGCCGGGCTCCCCCACGAGTGACGCGACCTCATCGACGATCTTCGCGACCTGCGCCATGTCCCCATCCCGTTTCACCCGTGCGCACGCTCCGCGCCGGCCCCGGCGGCGCGCCACCGGCTGGAGCCGGGGGCGTGACCTGCCCCGCACGTAGGGGGCTGGTCGCAAGCGCGAAACGATCACTAAAATCGCAGAGTGCGTAGAATGTTACTTTGAGCATCGGTCGGGTTGATGGTCTCGGGCTCGCCTTCGGGCGGTTCGGCGCTCATTCTGGTCACGTGCCCGTACTTTCGCCATGACGCGGTGCCGCCGGACCACCCGATCGGGTGGTCGAGGACGGCCGGGGAGGCGCCCGTGGGTGCGAAGCCCTCGCTGTACGAGGTCCTGGGGTTGGCGCCGGGCGCCACCGCGGACCAGATCCGCCACGCCTACCGGGTCGCCGCGCGGCGCACCCATCCGGATGCCGGCGGCTCGTCGCCGGCCTTCGCCCGGGTCAACGTGGCCTACCGGATCCTCAGCGACCCCGGCCTGCGCCGCCGCTACGACCTGCGGCTCGCCGACAGCGCCGGCTCCCGACAGCCACCACCGGGAGCCGATCCGCCCGCGCCGCGGCCCGGCACCGACCCGGTGGTGCCGCGGCCCGGCGCCGACCCGGTGGTGCGGCGGCGCTATCTGATCCTGATGTCGATCGCGCTTGCCCTGTTCATCGCGGGTGGCACCGTGGTCCGGATGTACTCCCTCCCGGCCGCCATGGTCATGATGGTGATCGCGGCGATCATCCCGCCGGTGGCCGTCACCGTCGCGGGCCGGCCCCGCCTGCCCCCCGAGCCGACTCAGCACCACCGGCCGGGGCGGCGAGGCTAGGGACACCGCGCCGCTGCCGTCGGCGCCGCAGCGGGCGGGTGGTCGGGAGCCGCGCGCGGTCGGCGGCCCGGCCCCCCAGAGTTGGTCAGCCGGGCAGGCGGACCCGTTCAGCCGGGCAGGCGGACCCGTAGAGAGCCGACGGGACGCCCGCCGCCAAGCACCGTCGGCGCCCCAAGCACGGCGAGCTGCGCCATGTCCAGCTCGAGATGTCCCGGGGTGTCCATCCCGGGCAGCGCACCCAGGCGGTTCAGCGCGGCCAGCGCGACCGGGATGCCCGCCCGCCCACCCCCGTCCGCGATCTTGATGGCCACGGTGTGCCCGTCGAGCGTCGCGACCAGGGTGACGCCCTCGGCGCCGTTCTTCGCCAGCACGCCCGGCGCCGCGCGCATCAGGTCGGTGTCGGGACGCCCGCCCCCGCCTACCAGCTCGGGATGGGCGCGCATGGCGTCGACGACGCGCCGCTCCGGGCTGCCCGGCGCCGCCTGCACCATCGCCCGCAGCCCGCGGGCGAGCCCGGTGAGCGAGAACGCGAACAGCGGCGCGCCACAGCCGTCCACCGCCGTGCCGGCGATCTCCTCGCCGGCCAGGTCCTCGACCGTCCGGCGGATGACCTGCTGCAACGGATGGTCCGGCTCGGTGTAGTTCGCCACCGGCCAGCCGGCGGCCACGCAGCAGGCGATCATTCCGGCGTGCTTGCCCGAACAGTTCATCAGGACCGGTTCGGCGCGCCCGCCGGCGCGCAGGTGGGCCTCGGCCGCAGCGGTGCCCAGCGGCAGGTCGGCGGGGCAGCGCAGGGCGTCCGCGGAGAAGCCGGCGACGGAGAGGATTTCCAGCACGCGGGCCAGGTGGGCCGGCTCGCCACTGTGTGAGCTCGCGACCACGGCCAGCAGGTCGCTCGGGATGTCTCGGCTCAGGAAGACCCCATCGAGACCGGCCCGCAGCATCGCGGCGGCCTGGAAGGGCTTGGCGGCCGAACGGGGGAACACCGGCCTTTCGGGCGCGCCCACCCGCAGCGCGACGGCACCATCGCGGCCGAGACCCACGACGGTGCCGTGATGCAGGCTCTCGACGAACGGCGCGCCGCTGCGCAACCCCCGGACGACCTCGGCGACCACCTGCGGACCTTCCGGTGGCTCCATGGCTGTCAGGGTACGACGGCGGTCCCGCCGGGGCGGCCGCCATGCCACATCCCCCACATCCGGCGAAAACGGCCACTCCTGGTGCCGGTCGAACCGCTACCCGGACGTGACCGGGCCGCATACCCTGATGATGTGCCTGCCTACGACTACCGCTGCCGGGTGTGCGACGCCTCCTTCGAGGTCCGTCGGAGCATCACCGAATCCACCCCGACCGACGGGGTGACCTGCCCGTCCGGGCACGCCGAGACCTCGCGGGTCTTCTCCGCGGTGGCCGTCAGCCGCGGCGCGGCCGCCCCGGCCATGGCGGCGCCGACGGGCGGCGGCGCAGCGTGCTGCGGTGGGGGTTGCTGCGGCTGACGCCGCCCCGCCTCACCGCTGGCGGACTCACCGCTGGCGGCCTGCCCCACGGCTTTTCCCCGGCCCGCGGGCCGCTCGGCTGCGGGGACCGACGTCCACCTGGCGGTCGCGCTGGCCACCTGACGCCGCCGCCCGGTCCTCGACCAGGCGTCGGCGAAGCAGCCGCAGCGTCTCGTCCCGTTCGGTCTGGTTCAGGCCGGCGACGAGGGTCTGCAACAGGCCGCCCGATCCGGGTTGTCGGTCACGGTTACCGAGCCCACGCGTACCCATGAACTCACTCCTACCCACGGGTGTGGAACGTCACGCGGCACCTCCCGGAACCCGCGTGCGGTGACGGGCCGCGCGCCGGCCCGCTGCCTGGCCGGACCGGTGCCGGTCACCGCCCCCGTGTCCGGGGCGGTGGATCAGCCCGACGCCCCCGGACGATCGGCCCGCCCGCCCGAGGCAGCGGCCCGCTCCGAACGATCGGCCGGCCACCGCCGGGTCGCCCGCACCACGCTCGCCGCGCCGAATCCCCCGGCCGTCCGCGCCGCCAGCTTCTCCTTCGTCGCGCGACCCGTCTTCGTCGCCTGGCCTGCTGAAGTCGCCTGGCCTGCTGAAGTCGCCTGGCCTGCTGAAGTCGGCCTCGTTGCCGACGCCGCCCCCGCTGCCCGCGTCGACTGCCCGGCCCGCTGCGGGCGCGCCGGCCTGCGGGCCGAGCGGACGGACGAGCCGAGCGAGCGGCGCGACGAGCGTAGGAACGTCAGCGCGACCGAACCCGCGTCGCCCAGCGAGGCCCGTGCCGCCTGACTGTAGGTGTGCACGACACGCCGGTCGAAGGTGGGCGGCCCGAAGATCATGATCCAGGCGACACCGAGCGCCCACAGGCCGGCCAGGGCCCCGAAGGCCAGCACCCCGAAAGCACCCAACAGTGCGAAGAACACCAGGAACGCGACGCTCGCGGCCAGCCCCCAGCCGATCAGGCGGCCAAGGCTGATCGGCTCCGCCGGTCCCCGCCGAGCAGCGGGCGGCCTGGCCGAAGCGGATGCCGCCGCCCGGACCGACGCCGGGCGCGCCGCCCGCGCGGAGGGGGACCTCAGGTCCCGGCTCGAGGCCGAACCAGCCACCGCGGCCGGTCCGGTGCCCCCGGAAGCCGGGGTTGCGGAGCCGCGGGCGGTAACTGTGCGTGGCCGTTGATCCAGCACGGTGCGTCCCATGGCTGCTCTGTGCCCCGGTGGTGCCGGCATCATGCAATCGTCCTCATGACGACCGCCACATTTCCCTGCCACTCAACGGTTTCCCACCGGAGGGCCGCGGTGTCGGTGCCGTCGGACAGCGCCCGCCCGCACCTCTCCCGCGGACCGGATCACAGCCCCGCACCCGCACCCGCCCCGCGGTCCGACCTTCGGCCGAACGCGGTCCGTCAGCGCCGCAGCGGCTGGGCGTCGGTCCCCTGGCGCAGCACCCGCCACAGCTCGCCGACGGAGGTGAACTGGATGCTGGGCGGCGCCGCGGCGACCTCCTCGATCACCCGGTCCGGGGCGTTCTGGTGGCGGAGATGATCCATGATCTCCTCCCGCTCGGCGGGAAAGACCGCCCGGCCGAGCCAGCGGGCAAGCTCGGACCGCTCCTCGACGTCGGCCAGCGTCATGCCGGCCGCCGCCCCGGTCCGGGACTGGGCGGGGTCCGGGAACTGCGCGTCGCCGGGCAACTCGTCCGTCGGTTCGACGGAACGCCACTCCTCCGCCCGGGTGTCCCGGCCGCTGCGCACGAACCCGGAGACCTCGTGCGCCATGGCGTCGTCCCGCCACGGGCCGTGCTTGGAGCTTCCCCGATCCACTGCCATGTCTCGTTCCTTCCCTCCGTCGCCACCGCGGACGGCGACGGGTGGTCGAGAAACCGACGGCCCGCGGCGGACTGCGCGCGTGGATGGGCGGTCACCCCGTTCGTCCCGCCGGATCCGCGTCGCGCAGAGGATGTACACGCTGGGGCACGAAACAAACCCTCCGCCGAGCGGCGCGGTTCGCCGGCAAGCCCGGATGGGAACACCCAGAGGCATGAGGCGGACACCGCACGATGTCCTCGTCGGACCGGCCGAGCGCCTGGAGCGGGCCGAAGCCCTCGATCCGGTGGCAACGAAGGTCCGCGACCGCGTCCGGCACAGCCTGGGGCCCGGTGCGGCGCGCGACCTCNTCAACGGGGTGCCGCTCGGGCATCCGCTGNACCCCGCCCTGGCCCAGCTTCCGCTGGGGACCTGGCTGTCCGCGGGGATCGTGGACCTGCTTGGCGGGCGCGACGAACGGTCCGAACGGGCGGTGCGGGTACTGATCGGCTCGGGCCTGCTCGCCGCCGGGGCGGCCGCGGCCGCGGGCCTCGCCGACTACTCCGAGCTGCGCCAACGTCAACTGCGCGTCGGCGTGGCCCATGCCGGCGCCAACAGCCTGGCCGCCGGCTGCTACCTCGCGTCGTTGCTGGCCCGCTGGGGCGGGCACAACGGGCTGGGCCGACGGCTGGGACTGGCCGGGCTCGCCGTCGCGGGGATGTCGGCCTATCTGGGAGGTCATCTCGCCTACCGGCAGGCGTCGGGGGTCAACCACGCCGAGGAGGTCGCTCACCTGCTGCCGCCCGGCTGGCACCGGGTCGCCCGGCTGGACGAGCTCGCCCCGGGCCGCCCGGAGGTCCGGCTGCTCGGCGAGGTGCCGCTGCTGCTGCTCCGGCAGGGGGATCACGTCGACGTCCTCGCGGACCGGTGCAGCCACCTGGCGGGGCCGCTGCACGAGGGGAGGGTCGTGATCGACGACGGCGTCACCTGCGTGCGCTGCCCCTGGCACGGCAGCACGTTCCGGCTGGCCGACGGGGCGGTCGCACACGGCCCTGCGACCGCCGGGCAGCCCCGGCTGGAGGTGGCGGTCTCCCATGGCGACGTCGAGGTGCGGCTGTCCGACGCCGGAGTCTCGTGACCTCCACTGTGGGCCCCGAGACCTCCGCCGCGAGCGCTGGACGCTCCGGGCGCGTCGGGCGAGTGCACCGCCTGCCCCATATGGACGATCCGGGGGCACCACGGGCGGGCCATTCGTTCGGCCAGTAAATAGTCCGGTCGAGTCAGACGTCCGGCGACTCGCCATGGCGGCCGGTGTGCCCCGCGCGGGGAGTGGATGGCCCGACCGGGCACACCCGAGAGGGGCAGAAAGCCCCGGATCGGACCGTCGACGGCCTAGGTGACACGCCCGGACGGACCATGTCCCCGCGGGGGGCCCACGCGGGTGATGGCGGCCCGGGCGGCGGGCCCGTTCGGGCGGGTGCTCCCCGCCCACACCCGCTCAAGCAACACGGGAGTGCATCCCCCACCTGGGCCATGGGGGAGCCCTCCATTCTGACTATTCAGATCCGCCGACGCCTCTCTGGCCGTCGCGGCAGGCCGGCGGACCGACGATCGGGCGGCGGAGGACCGGCCGTCACCGGGGCCGTCGGGCGACGGTCACGGCGCCGTCGGGGCCGCGAGATCAACCGACGGCGACGGCGACGGCGCCGCCATCCGTGCCCCCTCGACGGTCGCCCCGGAGCCGACGGCATAGAGCGCGCAGGGCTTTCCGATCACGGGTCGGGCAACATTGCGGACCGGCACTCCGCCCGCCGTCGACCCGCGTTCCGAGCCCGCATGGGCGTGTCCGTGCAGGGCGAGGGCGNCACCCCCGGCATCCATCGCCTCAGCGAGGTGATAGCTGCCGAGAAAGGGATAGATCTCGGCCCGCTCACCGATCAGAGTGTCCGGAATCGGGGCGTAATGGGTCAAAGCGACACGGGTATCGCAGTCGAGCGCCTCCAGGGCGTACCGGAGTCGGGTGGCGGCCTCCTTCGTATGCCGGACGAAGGCCTTCATCAGCGGTTCGCCGAAGTCGGTTCCGCTGGCCCCGGCAAAGCCGCCGCCGAATCCCTTGACGCCGGCGATCCCGAGCCGTGCACCGTCGATGTCCACCACCNTTCCGGTGCCCTCGAGCACCGTCACGCCGGCCGCGGTGAGGATGGCGGTGATCTCCTGCTCCGCATTGCTGTGATAGTCGTGGTTGCCGAGCACGGTGATGACGGGCAGCGGCGCGCCCGCCACCTCGGCCGCGACAACCTCGGCCTCGGCGGGCAGCCCGTGCTGGGTGAGATCGCCCGCCAGCAGCAGCACATCGGCGCGCCCGGCGAGGCCGCGGACGACCGGTGCGAAGGTCCCGCCGCTGTCCGTTCCCAGGTGGATGTCGCCGACCGCGGCGATGCGCATCATGAAATGGTCTCCACCTTCGTGGTCCCATCGGCCGCCGTGGCGCGGCCGATGACGGTGACCTCGTTGCGGACCAGCCGGCCGGGGACTGCCTCGGCCAGCACGTCCGCGACCGCCCGGCGGCGGTCGTCGGTGGCGACCTCGCCCTCGACGAGGATGCACCCGTCGGCGACCGCCACCTCGAGCCCGAGCTCCGCGACCCGTGGATCCTCGGCGAGGCGTTCGTGCAGCTCTCCGGCAAGGTATTCGTCGGCCTCGGCCAGGTCCAACTTCCCCCCCAGGTCCACCTGGCCCGCTGGTTCGCGGCCGTCTTCTTTCTTGCCAACCCGCAAACCAATGCCTTCCGGGGCGCGTCCTTCCGTCTTGCCGCCTTCCGCCGTGCCACCTTTCGTTCCGCCGCGCCGCGCCGCCCCGGACCGGGCAATCCCGCCGCCCGACGCGACAATCTCGCCGGGCCGGGCGGCGACCGGGGCGGCATCGACCGGCGGAATGAGATTGAGCCGGGTGGCGACCAGCAACGCGGCCTCGGCGAAGGGCGAGGCGGCGGTGGATCGGCGAACCTGGTCCCAGTCGACCTGCTCGCGCATCGCCCGGATCATCGGCAGGACCCGGGCCAGATCGCAGTAGCGCTCCTCCAGGGCCAGCAGGGTCATCNCGAACCAGTCCGTGGCGTCCAGGACGGGCATCCGAACCGAGTCCACCGACATCTCGCTGGACCGTTCCAGCATCTCCGGAGTTACCGCCCGACCGACCGGATGATGGATGAGATCGACGAGCACCTCGCCGTCGAACACCTTGGTGAGCCAGTCCTCCGGCGGATCCACCNGACGCAGGCCGGCCGCGGCCAGAACCTCGACCGCCCGCGGCACGTCCTCTTCCCGCAGCATGAAATCGACGTCGTGAACGGGTTCGGGACCGCCGCGGGCCCAGCACGCGTAGCTCCCCCCGAGGGCGAACGGGATGTCCGCCTCCTTCAGGGTCACGGCAACCCGTTTCAGACTCTCCCGCAGACCTCTGGGCGCATCCTCCATACCGCAGCCCGTACCCGCCTGTGCCCTGTGATGCACCTCGCGCGTGGCGCCGGGTGGTCGCGGGTGCCCCTGTCACGAACGCGACATCCCCGAATGGCTACCCCAAAGCGGTGACAAGAGTACTACGCAAGTGCCGGGATGTCCGGCTATCCGTAGTTATAATTTCACTACATGCCACAGGAGTTACGGCTTCGACGTCGGAGCNCCACCCGATTCTCACACCCTGGCGACAACGAGCGTCGGCATGAGCGATGATGACCTTTGCGGCGAACTCGTCGGCCGCCCACTTCGACACCGGATTGGAAGCGAACCCTGAACGCGCGCACACGATCCGACCAGTTGCCCAGGGGTGTCGGTGAAGACACCGGCGTGCTGGAACATTCCGGCGAGCGCCTACCCGGGCAACGCGCCACCGGGACGGCCACCCTGTCCCCGCAGCCGGCCGAGCCGCCCAGCACCAGCGGTGTGGTGGACATGTCCAGCCACCCGGGCCAGCTCGCTCGTCGGCTGCAGCAGGTGACCTACCAGCTATGGACGACAACCGTCTCCACCGAGACCACTCCGCCGCAGTTCGTGGTCCTCAACAGCCTCCTCGCCGATCCCGACATCGATCAGCGCACGCTCGGCGAACGAGCGTCGCTCGACAGATCCACGGTCGCCGATGTGGTGGCGAGGCTCGTCCAGCGAGGTCTCATCCGCCGGGTCCGCGACCCGCGTGACGGCCGCCGCAACGTGCTACGGCTGACCAAGCGAGGCGAGTCGACCCACGGCCAGGTGGCAGACCGCATCGAACAGATGAACGACAAGCTGCTGGCCCCCCTGTCCCGGGAGGAACAGGGCGCGCTGCTCTCCATGCTGACGCGGATCGTCGACCAGGGCGGCCCGCGCTAGCAAGATCGCCACTCATCGTTTACATTCGGTAACGCTAGGACGTCGATTCGATTCGATCCGACCGGCACCGAGGACGATGCTGCGACTCCGTCAGNCCGACGCGCGGCGTCGTACCCGATCACCTGGCGCCCCGCTCCCGGGCCTGTCCGCACTTCGGCGACTCGCTGTCGTCGGGCTCGCCGGTCTCGCGGTCGGCACCGTCGGCATCACCGCCTCGTCCCCGCTCCACGGGCGCGAGGCCGCCCGGCCCGCCAGTTCCATCCCGGCGGGCCGTCCCGACCGCGGTGAGCCCGACGGCGGTACGCACGCCGCCGGCCCCGACCTGCCCGCCGATCGTGACCCGACCGGCGGGGGCCCGCCACACGCCATTCGGCCGGGTCAGACCCGGCCGAATGGGGCCAGTGCCTCGTTCGGTCCCGAGGCCACGGCCATCACCGTCGTCGCGACGGGCGAGATCGACCTGTCCCGGGCGGTCGACCCGCGGGCGGCCGTGTCGCCGCTGCGCGGCTACGGCACCGCGGCCGATCTCGCCCTCTGCCGGCTGGCGGCACCCCTGCCCGCGTCCCCCGACGTCCCGGACGCCCCGGATCGCCGGTCCGCCGGCGGGGATGGCACCGCCGGCGGGGATGGCACCGCCGGCGGGAATGGCACCGAAGGCGGGGATGGCGCCGCCAGCGCCCTCGCCGACGCCGGTTTCGACCGGTGCGACACGGGCGGCGTCGGACCGCCCGGCAGCGCGGCGCAGCGGCGCACCGCTGCGGCCCTCGACCGCGCGGGCATCGCCGCGTCCGTCCCGGCGGACGCGGGCTCCCGGGCGCCGATCGGGACCGAGACGGTCCGGGGAACGCGGATCGCTCTGCTTTCCTACCTCGACCCCGCCGGCACGACCGCCCGGACCGCGCTCACCGCCGAGCGGATCGGCCAGGACGCCGCCCGCNCCCGCTCCGACGGCGCGGATCTCGTCGTCGCGCAGCTCGCCTGGGGCCGGCCCGGCCAGCGGGCTGTGACGCCGCACCAGCGCGACCTGGCCCACGCGCTGCTCACCTCGTCCGACGTGGACCTGATCCTCGGCGCCGGCGGCGGGAGCCCGCTGGCGATCGAGCGGATCGCCGGCCGCTACGTCGCCTACGACCTGGGCACCCTGATCGGCACGCAGGCGTCCGGCGACCGCGCGGGCGCCACGGCGGACAGGCCGGCGGACAGGCCGGCGGTCGGCGGGTCGCCCGCGCCGGGCCGCGACGGCGTGCTGCTGTCCATCCAGGTTCGGCGCACGGCCCTGGGCTGGACGGTGGCCGGCCTCACCTACACGCCGACCTGGGCGGATCCCGCCGGCGCCGCGGCCTGGCCGATCGCGGACAGGCTGGACGACCGCAGCGCGCCCGCGCAGGATCAGGCCCTGCTGACTGCCTCCTGGCAGCGCACGATCGCGGCCGTCGGGGCACTCGGCTCGACCGACGGGGTCCGGGTCGACCGGGTTCCCCACGATCCACCCCCGGACCGTCCAGGCGGGCCTGCCAGCCCCCGGAGCCCGGCCGGCCATCCGCAGAGCTCGCCCATCGGGAACCAGCACGGATCCCATCCGCCCTGGCCGAACAAGAGGCAATAGATCGAACCTAGTGCAATTAGCGTGTCTTCGCCGGCAACCCGATACTGTCTGCGCTGCGGCAGCGGTGCGACGCCACGCCGTCCACCCAGGTAGCCCGTCCCGAGGAGGAGACACGTGACATCGCCTGACACCGCGGCCCTGGTGCTCCGGGTCATCGTGGGTCTCACTCTGGTCGCCCATGGCTACAACCACGTCTGGGGGCCGGGTGGGATCAAGGGCACGGCCGGCTGGTTCCAGAGCATGGGGCTGCGTCCGGGCATCGTGCACGCCTGGGCCTCCGGGCTCGTCGAGCTCGCCGCGGGATTCGGGCTGGTCTTCGGCTTCCTCACCCCGTTCAGCGCCGGCGGCATCATCGGCACGATGGTCGTCGCGGGCATCACGGCGCACCGCAACAACGGCTTCTTCATCTTCAAGCCGGGCCAGGGTTACGAGTACGTCCTGATGATCGCGGTTGTCTGCGCGGCAATCGGCATTCTCGGCCCCGGCAAGGCGTCCCTGGACCACGCGATCGGTATCGAGCTCGACGGCTGGGCCGGCGGCCTGATCGCGATCCTGCTCGGCGTCGGCGGGGCCGCGCTGCTGCTGGTGACCGCCTGGCGGCCGGAGCGCAAGCCGGCAGCGCCGACCAAGGTCTGAGCACACCGCACACCGCACACCGCCCAGCACCCGTCGCCGGGCGCGGCACGGGGGCGCCCGGGCGAACAGTGTGCTCATACTGACCTACGTGCCTACGAACTCCGACAGTGGACGGCTGGCCTCGGCGACGTCCGGCCCGTCCCTGCGCATCCCCAGCGGCGGGCTGACCCTCGCCGCGGACGCCTACGGCGACGACACCGATCCTCCGGTGGTCTTACTCCACGGTGGCGGCCAGACCCGTCACTCCTGGCGGCGCACCGCCCGCCGGCTCGGTGCGGACGGCTGGTACACCCTCACGGTGGATCTGCGCGGCCACGGCGACTCCGACTGGTCCCCCGAGGGTGACTACGCCCTCGACGCCTTTGCCGACGACGTGCTCGCCCTGCGCCGCGCCCTCGGCCGGCCGCCGGTGCTCATCGGCGCCTCGCTGGGCGGGATCGCCTCCCTCGCCGCCGTCGGCCGCGACCCCGACGTCGCGCGCGGTCTCGTCCTCGTCGACGTGTCGCCGTTCCTGCAGCCCCGGGGCACCGGACGGATCATGGAATTCATGCGGGCCGCGCCGGACGGCTTCGCCTCCGTGGCGGACGCCGCCGACGCGGTGGCCGCCTACCTGCCGCACCGGGAGCGCCCGCGTGACCCGGCCGGGCTGCGCAAGAACCTCCGCTTCGCCGACGGACGCTGGTACTGGCACTGGGATCCGGCGTTCGTCTTCCCGCCGGAGGGCCACGACCCGCGGCTGCGGCTACGTACGCCGCTGGAGGAGCTGTCCGCCATCGTGACGAGGCTGCGGATCCCGACCATGCTCGTGCGGGGCGGCCAGTCCGACGTGCTCGGCGAGGACGACGCCCGCCGGTTCCTCGACCTCGCCCCGCACGCGGAGTACTGCGACGTCGCCGGGGCTCACCACATGGTGGCCGGCGACGACAACGCCGTCTTCGACGTGCGGATCCTCGACTTCCTCCAGCGCCGGATCCGGCCCCGCCTGGTGCTGGGCCCCGCCGGCTGACCGGCGTCCCCCCACCCGCTGGGATAGTCCTGACCTCGATGGACGCCGCACCGGACGCGATCCCACCCGAGGATGCTGGCCCGCCCACGGTCGCCGGCCTGCTGCTGGCGGCTGGGGCGGGGCGGCGGATGGGGCGCGCCAAGGCGCTGGTGGAGCTCGGCGGTGAGACCCTCGCCGCGCGGGGCGTCCGCCTACTCGCCGACGGCGGGTGTGCGCCGGTCGTGGTCGTCGTCGGCGCCGCCGCGGACGAGGCCGGCGCCGCCCTGGCCGCTCTCGCCGCCGCGGGTCCGCGCCTGGTGCGGGCGGAGGGCTGGGCCGAGGGGATCGGTGGCTCCCTGCGGGCCGGGCTCGAAGCCCTCGCCGGCACCGGCGCGCACGCCGCCGTCGTGACGCTGGTCGACCAGCCCGGCCTGACCGCGGCCGCGGTCCGCCGCCTGATCGACGCCGCCGCCCCGGCCGGCGCGTACCGGCGGTACGCGGCGCTGACCGCCACCTACCGCGGGCGGCCGGGCCATCCCGTCCTGCTGCGCCGGGCGGTCTGGGCCGACGTCGCCGGCCTCGCCCGCGGGGAGGTCGGCGCGCGGGCCTGGCTGCGCGCCCATCCCGACGCCGTCGGCCGGGTCGCCTGCGACGGCCTCGGCACCCCCGCGGACGTCGACACCCCTGCCGACCTCGCCGNCATCGGGGAGGATGCCCCCATGGACCTGTCTGTCACCGATAATCCCGAACGCTTCCGCTACGAGGCACTCACGCCCACCGGCGAGGTCGCCGGTTTCGTGCAGTACCAGAAGCGGCCGGATCGGATCATCTTCATCCACACCGAGGTGAGTCCGGAGTTCTCCGGTCAGGGAGTGGGTTCCGCCCTCGCCACCGCGGCGCTGGACGATGTTCGCCGGCAGGGCCTCGCCGTGGTCCCNCAGTGCCCCTACATCCGCGCGTTCATCGAACGCCATCCGGCCTACGCCGATCTCGTCGCTGCCGACGCGTGAGCCGCGGCCGTCCGCTGCGGAGCGAACATCCGGGCTGGTAGGACACCATGCCGACGACGCAAGAAACGGAGGAACAACGCCGAGCCCCGGCATTCCAAGATGAGCTGACGACCGGCCCGCGGCTGGGCAGTATCGGCGGCACGAAAACCGATACGAGGCACAACGCTCCCGATTCCCGAATCGGCGGGGGACGACGGGGAGCGCGGTCGACCGTTGCGCGGTGGGCTCGGCGGGAGAAGTAGTCACATCATCGTGGTGGCGGCGGGTTCGGAACAGGCGCGGCGCCTCCCGTGAAAGGACGTCTGTGTGTCCGGCGCCCGTCATCGGTCCCCAGGTGGAGGCAGTCGCGGCGCCGGGCCGCGCCGGCCTGATGGGCGTGTCCGCAGGTCACCGCGCGGGCGGTTCGCACGGCCCGGGCGGCCCGCGCAGCCCGGACGGGTCGGCCCCGACGGGCGGCGGCGGCGGGGCTGGCGGGCCCGCGGGGTCGGTCTCGGCGCGGTCAGCAGTGCCGCCCTGCTCGTCCTCGGCGGCCTCACGGTCACCGGCGTCGGGTTCGCGGCGGCGTCCGTCTGGCATGGCGGCCCGCCGGACGAGTGCGCCGACGGCACCGCCCGGACCACGCTGACGATCACCACCGCCCCGACCCTCACCGCGCCGATCAGCCGGCTGGCCGCCGAGTTCAGCCGAGCGCACTCCGACCAGGACGGGCCCTGTGTGGCCTTCGACGTGTCCGCCACACCGTCCGACCGGGCGCTCGACGCGTTGTCGCGGCCGAACGCGCCCGGTTCGACCGTTCCGGACGTGTGGATCCCCGAGTCGGCGGACTGGCTGGAGCTGGGGCAGGAGTCGAACACCGCGGCGCAGCAGTTGCCGGCACGGGCGACGACGATCGCCGGCTCTCCCGTCGTCATCGCGATGCCCCGGCTGATGGCACAGCGGCTCGGCTGGCCCGAACATCACCTGACCTGGGCCGATCTCGCGGCTGACGCGGACGGGACCGCCTTCTGGCCGGGCCGCGGGGAGCCCCGCTGGGGCGAGTTCCGGCTCGCCATGGCCAACCCCGAGAACTCGGCGGCGGCGCTGCGGGCGGTCATCGGCACGGTCGGCGCGGCGCGGCGGCTGGCTCCCGCGGACATGACGCCGGGCACCTTCGACCAGGACCGCGCGGCCCAGGCCACGGTGCTGCACCTGGAACGCGCGATCGACTGGCTGCCGCAGTACGACCACCAGCTGTTCGACTCGGTCCGCGACGGCGGCACGGAGAACGGCGCCGCCGGCAGTGCGCCGTCCGCCTTCCCCGCCCTGGAGTCCGACGTCATCGCCTACAACCGGGCGCTGGCGGCCCGGACGGGGCCCAGGTCCGCGACGACCCTGGTCGCCTCCTATCCCGCCGACGGCGCGTTCACGGCGACGGTTCCCTACATCGTCCTGAAGCGGACGACGGATTCGGCGCCCAGGCGCGCCGCGGCGGACGCCTTCGCGGCCTACCTGCGCGGCGACGCCGGGCGGCGGGCCCTGACCGCGGCCGGCTTCCGCACCCCGACGGAACTGGCGGGCCGCGACGACCCGGGCGGGCTGTCGGCGACCCTCAACGCGACCGACGGCGTGCGCTCCACCCCGCCGAGACTCGCCAGTACGGACGCCTCGGACAGCGTGCTCGGAACCGCCCGCCGTTTCTTCCGGCACAGCCGTGAACGCGGGGCCACCCTCGCCGTGCTCGACACGTCCGGCTCGATGGCGCTGCCGCTGACCGGCGACGCCGGTCGCACGCGCCTGCAGGCGGCCACGGACACGGCGCTGACCGGCCTGCGGCTGTTCGCGCACGACAGCGAGGTCGGCCTCTGGCAGTCCTCCGCCGAACTGCCCGGCGGCCACCGGGAACTGGCCCCGCTCGCCCGGCTGGACGCCGCGGGCCACGCCGGCACCCAGCGCGACGACCTGACCGCGGCGCCGGCGGACCTGCAACCCGCCGGCAGCACCGACCTGTACTCGACCGCCGTCGCGGCCGTGCGCGAGCTGACCGCCAGGTTCGCCCCCGGCCGGCTCAACCAGGTCGTCCTGTTCACCGACGGCGACGCGGACACGGGCGGCGACGATCACGCCGACGGCAAGCAGCCGGGGCGGCGCGCGGCGACGAGCCGCGAGCCGACGCTCGACCAGGCCGTCTCCGCGCTGCGGGCCGCCGCCGATCCGCACCGGCCCGTCCAGCTCATCGTCATCGCCTGCGATCCCGGCGCGGATCTCGCCAGCCTGCAGCGCCTGGCCGGGGCCACGGGCGGCCACGCGTACCTCGCCCCGGACGCGGACGGCCTGTTCGACATCTACGTCGACACGCTGACCGGCGCCTAGCCCGAGCCGGCCCGCGACACCCGCCGGTCAGCCCGCGACGCCCGCCGGTCAGCCCGCGACGCCGGCCGCGCGGCGCCGGCCGGCCCGGGTGCGCCGCGGATCGGGGCTGGCGGCCTGCGGGAAGCGGCGCAGGTACTCGCGTTCGAGCTCCAGCATGCGCGCCGTATGAGTCTCGAACGCGTNCTCGCTGCCGGCGATGAAGGCGTCGTGCCGGGTCCGATGCAGGTGCCGCAGCTCGCGGACGAGGTCGTCGTCGGCCAGGTTGGGGGCGGGGATGCCCTCGGGTCGGTGCGTCATGACCTGGGTGTACCCGCTCCGCCACCAGCCTTCGCGCCGATCCCCGGTCCGTGGGCCCAGCCGACCCACGGTGACAGCCGACCCACGGTGACAGCCCGCCCGTGGTCACATCGGAGGCGGAACCGGCGGGGGGCCGAGCTGCGGGACGAGCTGCGGGACGGGGTCCGGTTCGGGGCCCGGCGGAACGGGATCGGGGCCCGGGCCGGGTGGGACAGGATCCGGGCCGGGACCGGGCGGCACCGGGTCGGGCCCCGGACCGGGCGGTACCGGATCGGGTCCCGGGCCCGGCGGCACCGGATCGGGGACGGGCGTCGGCGGGACGGGGTCCGGAGGCGTCGGAAACGGGCCCGGGCCGGGCGGCGGCAGGACCGCCGTGCCCCCTGCCGCGCGCTGGCCCGGCTCCGGAGCAGGGATGAGGCAGATGGTGTCCATCTCGTGGCGGTGCCCACGCGACGCCCGGCGCACACCGCACACGACCGGATCAGACGCGGGGGGTGGCCGCGCCACCGCTCGGTCACTACCGTTGCGACCTATGACCGGGCTGGACGGATCCGCGAATCCGCCCTGGGCCGTCGTCCACCGCACCGAGCAGCGCATGTCGCGGATGGTCGGGTATGCGCGGGCCGCCTGCGCGACGTTCGTGGTCATCCCGCTGTTCGGGTGGGACCGGCTGCGTCACCCNTGGCTCGNCGTGCTGATCGTGGTCGCCGCCGCCGGCGAGGCAAGCTGGTTCGCCTGGCAGGCGTGGCACGGGCCGGACCGGCTGTCCCGGCGGCTGGTGCTCACCGACGTCACCTTCTGCGTGGCGCTGATGCTGGTCGGCTCCCGCGCGGCGCAGCCGCACGAGCGCAACAAGCTGATGACCGAGCTGGTGCCGTTCAGCCTGGTGGCCTCGGCCGGCGTCGGGTTCGGCCTGGGGCTCGGGCTGCTCGCCGTGGCCGCGGTGGTGACCCTGATGACGGCGTGGAGCCTGGCGGTGCTGCCGGACGTCTCCCTCAAGCTCGGCTCGGACCTGCTGGGCTTCGCGCTGTGGTACGTCGTCGCGATGCTCATCGCCCGGGAGCTGCGGACGCTGTCCGCGGCGACCGCGGCCGCCCAGGACGCCGCCAGGACCGCCGGCCGGCTCGCCGTGGANCAGGAACGGGAGGCCGAGAGCCTGCGCCAGCGCGAGATCACCCACCGGGAGATCCACGACTATCTGCTGCCCATCGTCGACCACGTCGCCGGCGGCGGCCTGCCCTCCTCCGCACTGGTCCGGGAGGCCCGCCGCGGGGCGCAGCGGGCCCGGCGGATCATCATGGACCCGCGCGGGCTGGACCCACGGGTCCTCAACGGCGACGGCAGCGGCAGCGACGGCAACGGCAACGGCGACGGCGGGACGCCCGAGCCGGGCGAGACCGGGTTCGAGGCGATGATGTCGGCGGTCGTCGACACGTTCGCCGACGAGGGCCTCGCGCTCGTCCCCTTCGTGGCGATCCAGGGCGAGCCGCCCGTGCCGGTGCGCGAGGCGCTGGTCGCCGCGACCCGGGAGGCGCTGCGCAACATCGTGCGGCACGCCGGCGAGGTGGACGAGGTCAGCCTGTTCGTCGAGGGCGGCGCCGACGCGGTTCTCGTCGTCGTCCGCGACCGGGGCGTCGGGTTCGACCCGGCGACGGTCCGTCCGGGCGGCGGGATGAGCGGCAGCTATCAGGCTCTGCGCCGGCACGGCGGGCAGGCGCTCGTCACCGCCCGACCGGGCGACGGCGTCAAGGTGACGCTGCGCTGGCCGGCCCCGCCCACGCCGCCCGGTGGTGGGACGCCCTCGTCCCCGTCCGACGACGGCGCGCCGTCCCCGGGGCCCGGGCGGGCGGGCCCGCGGTGAGCGCCGAACGCCGACCGATCTCGGTGGCGATCATCGACGACCATCCGATCGCCACCGAGTCGCTGGCCGCCCGCTTCGCCGGCGCCGGGTTCTCGGTCCTCGCGCCGGCCCCGAGCCTGGAGGCGTTCGACCGCGGCGCCACGGCCGACGTGGTCGTCTGCGACCTGCATCTGCCCGGGATCTCCGGCGCCGCGGCCGTGGCCGACCTGCACGCCCGCGGCCTGCCCGTCCTGGCGACGTCCGGGGTGGCGACGCCCGACGAGGTGCTCGACGCGATCGCCGCGCAGGCCCGCGGGTTCGTCGACAAGACGGCGCCGGCGCAGCAGTTCGTGGCCGCGGTGACCGCCGTCGCCGCGGGCGGCTACCACGTCTCCGCCCGCCTCGCCGGCTTCCTGCTGGAGGACGCGCAGCGGCGGCCGCTGTCGCGCGGCGAGATCGGCGCCGACGAACGCAACCTGCTGCGCGGCCTCGCCCAGGGGGATCACCTCGACGAGCTGTGCGCCGAGTGGGGGCTCGCGGCGCCCGACGCACACGGCCTGCTCGCCCGGATCTTCGACGCCGCCCGCCGCCGGCGCCGCCTGCACCGGCCCTCGCCGCGGGAGGCCGAGGTGATGGTCCTCGTCGGGTGCCGGGGGCTGTCCCACAAGGAAGCGGCCCGGGCGATGAACGTCAAGACCAGCGTCGTCGCCGACTACCTGCGCACGGCACGGGCCAAGTACCTCGCGAGCCATCCCGACGCCCCGCCGACGATCCCCCCGAGCGCCGCCGCCGCGATCTGGGCCCGCGAGCTCGGCTTCGACTGAGCCCGACCGATCCCCGCCCGAACCGTCCGATCCCCACCCGAACCGTCCGATCGCCGCCCGAACCGTCCTGAGCGCGCCACGCCTGGGTCGGCGTCCCGGCGGCGCCGAGAGTTTCTCTGCCCCGTCCCCCGGTTTTCGTGGGATTGCCCGACGTCTCCTGCGCCCACACCCTCGTCAGGATGGGTGGCGGCGGCGAGGAGGGGGACCGGACGCGGGCGGACCGACTGCGTGCCGTGTTCCTCGCCTCCTTCCTCGACGCGGCGGCGCTGCCACCCGGAATGTGCCGGATCAGGGCGCCCGACGCCGCGGCCCCGCCGTCCGGCGGCCGGACGGTGCACCAGGGCAAGGCCGTCTGGCTGGGTGCGCCCGACGCGGAGCTCTACCGGCTCGACGACACGCGCTGGCTGCTACCGAGCCGGCGCCGGGCCGGCAAGCTCGCCCGGGAGCTGCTCGGACCACCGATCACCCCGCCGCTCGCAGGTGCGACAGACGACCCACGCTGTGCACGCGGGGGCGACGACCCGGCGATGGCCGGGGCGGGCGGCGCTGGGCCGAGTACCGGCGGGAGGGGCTCGGGGCAGGTCCGGCTGCACGTCGTCCGCGACACCCCGAGCGCCGGGCACGTGAGCATTCTCCAGGTCGGGCCCGTGGTGGCGCGGCTACAGGCCGTCCCTGGTGAGGGTTCGGCGCTGCCGGACGGCCTCGCCGCCGACCTCGGCCGGCTGGTCGCGCGGCAGATCTCGGCGCTGGACGGCGCGGCTGTGGACCTGCGCCGGCCTGCCTGGCACCNCGCCCGGTGGAGGTCCCGACCGGACCGGTGACGACGACGGACAGGACGACGACAGACAGGACGACGGGGGAAAACCAGCGGGAAACCGGACTTCGACGGCTTGCGCCGGCGCTTTTCCCCCGATGAATCGGGGATGGTCTGCGCCGTCGGCATCCCGCAGGATGAGTCCTGGGACCACGCCGGTGCGACGGGTCAGGCCAGTTCGTCGGGGGGACGAGACGGCCAGGTGCCGCGTCGGGGGCGCACCGGCGTGGTTCCGCGGACTGCCGGCCTTTTCGGGGGAGGCCGGCAGTCCGCCGCTCGTTCCGCGCTGCGCCCCAGCCACCGCGCCCTGGTCACCGCGCCCTGGTCACCGCGCACCCGCCGGCACCCGACCGGCCACGGCCGGGCCACCCTGCGCACGACGGCCCACGGCGGAGCGCAACCACGGGCCGCGACCAGATACGGACGGACGGTCCCGTTATCCTGCCGTTTGACGAGGGTGTCGACGCCTGCCCCGATCGGCGCCGCTACGATCTGCCCACCAGAAACGTGGACAGGGGGTGCCGTGGGCGAGCCGATCCTCGCGATCGACTACGGTACCTGCAGTGCCCGGGCGGCTCTTGCCGTCGAAGGCCGCATCGAACCGGTTCGGGAACCCGCCAGCGGCTCGGTGAGCTGGCCGGCGTCGGTGTTCGCCGACGGGGGCAACCTGATCGTCGGTACCCTCGCCGAACGCCGCAAGCGGATCTGGCCCGCCGCCTACCGCGGCGAGATCAAGCGCGACCTGGCCCGCGACGGCGCCGTCCCCCTGGATGGCCGTGGCTACCCCGCGCACGTGCTGGTCACCGCCGTGCTCGGCGCCCTGAAGGCGGAGGCGGAGCAGCAGCTCGGCGGGCAGTCGCTGACCCGGGCCGTCGTCACCGTGCCGGCGAGCTACGACCCGGCCGGCCCGCTGCGCAGGCTCATGATCGCGGCGGCGGAGGCCGCCGGCTTCGTCGACGTGGACCTACTCGCCGAGCCGGTCGCCGCGGCCTGGTCGCCGCTGGTCGGCGCCGAGCCGGAGCCCGGTTCGCTGATGCTCGTCTACGACCTCGGCGGCGGGACGTTCGAGGGGGCGCTGGTCTCGGTCGGCGAGAACGGCCGGCACGAGATGATCGCGCACGCGGCGCTGCACGACTGCGGCGGGCGCGACCTCGACCAGATCCTCTTCGACGAGATCCTCGGCCTCTACGGCCCGGGGCTGGAGCCGCTGCTCAACCCGCCGGGCATCGGCGACATGTACCAGACCACGGCCAGCCGCACCCGCCACGAGCTGCTCGACTTCGNCCGCGCGGTCAAGCACCAGCTCACCGACATCGCCGTCGTCGAGGACGTGTTCAGCCCGGCCGGCCTGCTGGTCAGCATGCAGCGCGACCGGTTCGCCCAGCTCGCCTCGCCGACCCTGGCGCGCACGATGGCCTGCTGCCAGCATCTGGTGGAGAGTGCGGGGTACGGGCCGGACAAGCTCGGCGGGGTGCTCCTCGTCGGCGGCAGCTCACGCATCCCGGTGGTGACCGACGTCCTGGAGGGCCGGCTCGGGGTCGGCACCGACTGGCCCGGCCAGCAGTTGTTCTCCCCGGTCGACCCGGAGCTCGCCGTCGTGCTCGGCGCGGCGGCCTGGGNGTCGTCGGTGTCGACCCGGCGGACCACCGCCGCGCGGCCGAACCCGGTGGAGCAGCCGGCCCGCTGGGACATCCCCGGCGGGCGGGCGACGATGGTGCGCTGGCTGGTCGAACCGGGCGAACGTTTCGACCCGGGCGCCGTGCTGGCTCGCGTCCGGCTGACCGACGGCTCCCTGTTCGACCTGGCCGTCGAGGCGCCGGGCAGCCTCATCCACACCCACGCCGAGCCGGGCACGCCGGTCCGCGACGCCGACTGGCTCGCGACCACCCTGCCCTCGGGACCGGCGCCGCTGGGGTCGGCGGGCGCCGCGGACCTGCGCGGCTTCGAACGCAGCAGCCGCCCGTCGCTGCGCGTGGAGGTCACCGCGCGGGCCACGCTCAAGGGCCACGAACGCGACGTCACCTCCGCCGCCTTCTCCCCCGACGGCGCGCTGCTCGCCACCACCAGCAAGGACGGCACCCGGCTGTGGGACGTGGCGACCGGCCGCGTGGCGCTGACGCTGAGCGGGCGCAAGAGCCTGGTCGTGCACGGCTGCGCGTTCTCCCCCGACGGCAAGCTGCTGGCCACCACCGGCAGCGACAAGACCGCCCGGATCTGGGACGTCGCCTCCGGCCGGCAGACGGTGACGCTGACCGGTCACCGCGGCCCGGTCTACGGCTGCGCCTTCTCCCCCGACGGGGCCCTGCTCGCGACCACCGGCACCGACCGCACCGTGCGGCTGTGGGGCTCGTCGACCGGCAAGAACATCGCCACCTTCAACGGGCACCGCGGCACGGTCTACGGCTGTGCGTTCTCCCCGGACGGCCGGCTGCTGGTCTCCGCGGGCGCCGAGTCCACGCTGCTGTGGGACGTCTCCGTCGGGGAGGCCATCATGAACCTGCCGGGGCACACGAACTTCGCCGGCGGCTGTGCCTTCTCCCCCGACGGCAGCCTGCTGGCGACCGCCGGCAACGAGGGCACCCGGCTGACCGACGCGGGCAGCGGCAGCACCGTCGCGACCCTGCCCGGCTCGGCGCAGAGCTGCGCGTTCTCCCCCGACGGACGGCTGCTGGCGACGGCGAGCACCGACGACACGGCCCTGCTGTGGGACGTCTCGACCGGCGCGGCGATCGCCACCCTCACCGGCCACAGCAGCACCGTGATGAGCTGTGCCTTCGCCCCCTTCGGCCTGCTGCTCGCGACGACCAGCACGGACATGACCGCCCGCCTCTGGGACATCATCTACACGCCGTAACGCCGCGCGCCGGCCGTTTCCTTGCCCTTCCAGAGGGACGAATCAGGCGCAGAACCCTCCAGAGGGGCAAGGAACCCCGCCTCAGCCAGGAACCTCGGGCCGGCGCGTCAGCCGGTGGGCAGTTCCCGCGCGAACAGCGCCGTGACCTGCTCCCAGTGCCGCTGCGCGGCCGCGGCGTCGTAGCTGGGGTTGTCCGCGACGGCGAAGCCGTGGGNGGCGGTGTAGTGCTCCAGCTCGTAGCGGGCGCCGGCCTTGTCCAGCGCCGCGGTGAGCAGCTCCTGCTGCTCCGGCGTGCAGGACTGGTCGTTCGCCGCGACGCCGAAGTAGAGCGCCGCGCGGAGGTCGTCCGCCCGCAGGTGCGGGCTGGTCGGCTCCTCGGTGGCGATGCCACCGCCGTGGATGGACGCGGCGGCCGCGACCCGGTCCGGGATGGCGCCGGCCACGGTGAAGGCCATCAGCCCGCCCCGGCAGTAGCCGACGACGCCGACCTTGTCGGCCCGCACGTCGGACCGCGCGGCCAGCACCTCGAGCAGCGCCGCGGTGTCCTGCACGACCAGCGCCGGGGCCGCCTTGCCCATCACGGCCATCAACTCGGCGCGTAGATCGGGATCGGACCACACCTTGCCCACGTCGAACGAGATCTTGCCGGATCGGTAGAAGAAGTTCACCAGCGCCACCGCGTAGCCGCGCGAGGCGAACTGGGCGGCCATGTCGTGCATGACCGGCCGGACGCCGCCGGCGTCCGGGTAGAAGATCACGACCGGCGGCGTCGTGCCCCCGCCGTCGTCGGGGGTGTGCAGGTACACGTCCATCACACCGTCGGCCGTGCGTACATCAAGTTCGGTAACGGGCACTCGGTTCGCCTCCCGCTGGTACGGCCCCGGCCTGGTGCCGGGCGCAGCCATGACGGCAAGCAGCATCCTCCATGCCGCGCCGAGACGGCACAGACGGCCTGCGCGGATGCGGTGAGCGCCCGCACCACCACGTCAGGCGACCGGCCCGGCGAGAAGGCTCAGGCGGGACGCGCGGAGTCCGCGGCGGCGAGGTCGTCCGTCGCGTCCGCGGGCGGGCACTGCAGGCCGAAGTCGTCGAGCACGGCGGTCGGCGCGACACCGCAGCCCACCTCGTAGGTGCCGAGCTGGACGAGCTTCCAGCCGCCGTCGGTGCGGTGCAGCACGCCCTCCGCCCGATCGAGGTCCGCGACCGTCGGGTGCAGCTCCGTGTACGCCCAGCTCGGATCGCTGCTCGCGAGGCGGGTGCCGGCGACCTCGTAGTTCCTGGTCGGAACCTGCGCCGTGTACGGGCTGGTGCGCACCGCCTTGTCGATGGCGTCGGCATCGCGCGCGGAGGGGGCGACGGTCTCGGCGGCGACGTCGCGGACGGGCGCCACGATCACCCCGGTGCTCGCGGTGGCGGATGAGGACCCGGTACAGGCGAAGGCAGTTCCCACCGTGACGACTCCCGCGGTGACCAGAGNGGCTGTGGGCAGTACCACCCGACGCGCCACGCGAGGGCGCACGCCATGGCGGGCGGACTGAGGACGACGGTGTCGAGCCATGCGGAGCACCTACCCAGTTTGCGCGGGTGAACCCCCCCTTGGGGTGCAGTTCCCAGGTCGTCCTCCCGACAGACCACAGCGTGCTCTCCAGGGGTACCCACTGTCACCTGGGTGACAGCCGTGTGACGTCGGCATCGTCACCGCGGGACGCCGCCGACACCGTCGTGGACCGGTCCGCCGACTGGTAGCCCGGTCGGGCCCCACGACCTACCGAACAGCGCCACCGGACAGGTCGGGCTGGCCTAGGACGTTCGGGGCGCGCGCGCGTACCCTCGCCGGCGGTGACGCCCGGGGGTAGCGGTTAGTTGNTCGTCCAGGTCGGCGTCGAGGAGGCGTCGGATCCCCACACCACCGAAACACCTGCAGCGGAGCACAGATCTAGGAGGTCGGGACGCGGCTTCCTGGGCACCAGGAGGACCAAGCGGGGCGGTGGTTCAAAAAAACGGCGGTAGTCGATGAGCTGACCGATGGCCATGCGAACGGCTTCTCGCGTGACGGTGCCTTTGGCTTCAATGAGTTCGCCGGTCGTCTCGTCGAAGAGATCTGTGAACAGGGGGCTAGGTTCATTGGGAGGAAGAATCCGCTTTCGACACACCTCATGGCCGAGGGATCGAAGATGCTCGCTGTAGGCACCGACGAGCGCGGCTTCGCGCCGGAAGGCGGTGGTTGGCTCAGCCGGAGAGGTCATTGCGTACTGTTCAGCGTTCGACGCCTCCACCGGGACGGAGGTGACCCTGCTGATCGTCGTGGGAGTCTCAGGGAGGTCTGCATCGATCGACTGCACCGGCCCCTGCGGACGTAGCCGAAACATGATGACCGTCCGCAGCGGCCCCCCGTTGGTTTCTGGCGCTTCGCTCGTGTACCACGGGCGATCGGGATCGATCTCGAACGCCCCGAGATACTCAACGCCATCCCGCACGACGCGAAAAAGACGAAGCGTGCGGCCGTCCCTCCGGTGCCCCAGGATGGCCTGATTCCCCTGTACCATCCGCTGATCACCGAGCTGCCCTTCCCCGGTGTAGTGGAAACATCCATCGTCGCCCCACCCGTCGAAGTAGCCGTGTGACCNCCCCCGTATCGGGTCCGTGAAGAGCAGCACATTGGGAGTGGAGCGGGACGGGCCGATTCCGCCCTGCCGTCGACCGCCATACTGCGCGTGGACGTCGCGACGGACCACCACAACCCCCGGCTGAATCTCCCAGAAGCCAGCGTCTGGGCCGGCGGGACCTGCCGCCCGGTCAAGGAGACGATGCAGCGCCGCCGCGAACTGTTCACGGTTGCGCTCGTCTCGTAGCAGTTCAAAGGCGGGCGCAGAGAGTCCAAACTCGGGATCCTCCCGATCCAGCCACCGGCGTGGCTGCGAGCTGTGTGCCGCAGGCGCTGCTGAGCTGGCGCGGATCTCCCAGAGCGGGGAATGCCTCAGCGCCACCACGGGATACTCAGGTGCTACTCGTCCACGGTTCTCGACCCCGCCCGCGACCAGCGCAGCCGCCAGCTCGTCGCGGACTTCCGACCAGCGACGGAGCCGCACTCCATCCCCGATGCGCTCCACCGCCCACAGCAGCGTCAACGACTGGTGCGGTAGCGGGACGCCCCGAGCCGATGCCCTCCGAAGCATCGTCAAACCGCTTAAAGCGTCATCTAGATGCACTAGGCAACGATACGGTCACTCTGTCCGATTTGCACGAGATCTCACGGAAAGCTCGTCGCGGCCAAACGGCTAGTAGCTGCGGCCACCGGGGTCAGGTCGACGCTCTCGCCGCCCGCCGGGTCTGGACCGAGGTGCTGCGCCTACCGATCCGGCCGCCTCGCCTCGGCCGCTCACAGGAAGTTCACAGGTGGGACTCAGGTAACGGCTAGGCATTCGGGAGAAGCTGTCCCCTATGCAACCGGTGCGGGTACTCGTGGTGGACGACGAGACGACGCTGGCGGAGCTGCTGTCGATGGCGCTGCGCTACGAGGGGTGGGAGGTGCGCAGCGCCGGGGACGGGCGCGGCGCGCTGCGGCTCGCGCGCGAGTTCCGGCCGGACGCCGTGGTGCTCGACATCATGCTGCCCGACATGGACGGGCTGGAGGTGCTGCGCCGGCTGCGGGCGGAGAGCCCGGACGTCCCCGTGCTGTTCCTGACCGCGCGCGACGCCGTCGAGGACCGGGTGGCCGGGCTCACCGCCGGCGGCGACGACTACGTGACGAAGCCGTTCAGTCTGGAGGAGCTCGTCGCCCGGCTGCGCGGGCTGATGCGCCGCGCGGCGCGGACGACCGAGGCGCTGCAGGGCGCGCGGCTCGTCGTCGGCGATCTGACCATGGACGAGGAGAGCCGCGAGGTGGCGCGCGGCGGCGTCCCGGTGCACCTGACCGCGACCGAGTTCGAGCTGCTGCGCTTCTTCATGCGCAACCCGCGCCGGGTGCTCAGCAAGGCGCAGATCCTCGACCGCGTCTGGAACTACGACTTCGGTGGGCAGGCGAACGTCGTCGAGCTCTACGTCTCCTACCTGCGCAAGAAGATCGACGCCGGCCGCCCGCCGATGATTCACACGATGCGCGGCGCCGGCTACGTGCTGCGACCGGCCGAGGCCGACCATCCGGCGGCTCGGGCGGACGGCCCCTCCGCCATGCCTCGCTCCGCGACGGCCCGCGCCGGCGCGTTCGGCACCGCCGCGGGCGCGGGCGCCGGGTCGGCCACGGCCGTCCCCGGTGCGGGCGCAGCCGGCGTGATGCAGAGCCGCGCGGACCTCGGACGGGCGGCGCAGCTCGCGCCGGAAGCCACCGAGACCGGCCGGCCCAACCGGTCCGGCGGACCGGGCGGGGGCCATTGGCGCACCCGCCGGAGCTGACGCGACGATGGCCTCCGTGCAGCCCGCCGACCCGACGATCGAGGTCGGGCCCTCGGCGCGCGCTGGTCGTCGGCGCGCGCACCGCGACCGGCACGGCTGGTCGGTAGCCCCGTCCCGCTGGTCACTGCGGACACGGCTGCTCGCGCTGCTCATGGTGTTGCTCGCCACCGTGTCGCTGGCGATCGTGTTCGTCACCGCGGTGGCGTTGCGCGGCGTCCTGCTCGACCAACTCGACCACCGGCTGTACGAGGCAAGCAAGCGGTGGGACCGCCCCCCGCCGTCGCGGTTCTTCGACACGCCCCTGCCGCAGCAGCTCCCCGGCGACGGATCGGGCTCCGGATCAGGCACGATCCCCGCGCCGGGCTACGGCTACGGATCGGGCTCGGGCACGGGCTCGGGCACGACAACCTCCTGGCAGCCTGCCGCCACCACGGCCACCACGGCCAGCGGGAGCAGCACGACCGGCACCACCTCGGCACGCGCAGTCACGGCTCAAGGGGGATCCGTGCGCGTGATCTCCCCCGCGGTCTCGAAGACAACAGCGGCCGGCGCCACGGCGGCCGGCACGACGACAGCNGGGACGACGACGGCCGCGGTGCAGACGCTGTACGGCGTGAGCGGCCGCACCCTGCTCAGCCGCTTCTTCGCCGGGCCGGTCGAGCCCGGCATGCTGGCCGCGGTCATCGACGACTCCGGCATCTACGGCGCCTACATCGGTTCGGCCGACTCCGCGCAGGTGCTCTCCGCCAGTCAGGCCGCCGCCGTCGCGGCCGTCCCGCGCGACAACGGAACGCATACTCGCGGTCTCGCGGACGCCGGCGACTACCGGCTGCTCAGCCGCACCCAGGCGGACGGCACCACCGTCGTCACCGGCCTGCCGATGAAGCAGGTCAACGCGACGCTGACCAAGATGGCCGCCATCGCCGGCGCGGTCGCGCTGGCGGGGGTGGCCGCGGCGGCGCTCGCCGGCACGGTGATCGTCCGGGTGACCCTGCGACCGCTGCGCCGGGTCGCGGCGACCGCGTCCCGCGTCGCGGAGATCCCGCTCGACCGGGGCGAGGTGGCGCTGTCGATCCGCGTGCCGGACGTCGACACCGACCCGAGGACCGAGGTCGGCCAGGTGGGTTCGGCGCTCAACAGGATGCTCGGTCACATCGGGGCGGCGCTGGCGGCCCGGCATGCCAGCGAGACGCGGATGCGGCAGTTCCTCGCAGACGTCAGCCACGAGCTGCGCACCCCGCTCGCCGCGATCAGCGGCTACGCGGAGCTCACCCGGCGCACCCGCGAGCCCGTCCCCCCCGACGTCACCTACGCGATGAGCCGGGTCGAGTCGGAAAGCGCGCGGATGACGGCCCTGGTCTCGGACCTGCTGCTGCTCGCGCGGCTCGACTCCGGGCGCCCGTTGGAGCACGAGCCGGTCGACATCTCCCGGATGGTCGTCGACGCCGTCAGCGACGCGCACGTCGCCGCCCCCGACCACCGCTTCGCGCTCGACCTGCCCGAGGAGCCGGTCACCGTCACCGGCGACTCGGCCCGGCTGCACCAGGTGCTCGCGAACCTGCTGGCCAACGCCCGCGCCCACACCCCGCCGGGTACCCGGGTGACGGCCAGCCTGGCGGTCACCGACGACGAGGTCACCGTCGCCATCGTGGACGACGGCCCCGGCATCCCTCCCGACCTGCTGCCCGAGGTCTTCGAGCGCTTCGCCCGCGGGGACAGCTCCCGATCCCGGGCCGCGGGCAGCACCGGGCTCGGTCTCGCCATCGTCGCCGCCGTCGTCGAGGCCCACCATGGCCGGGTGGAGGCGACCAGCCGACCCGGGCGCACGGCCTTCGTCGTCGCGCTGCCGCGCTGGTCGGCCGCGGTCTCGGCACAGGGCGAGCCGGCGACCCCGGCGACCATGACCCCGGTCCTGACCGCGCTGCCAGGACCGTCGGCGATGTGAGGTGGAGACGGCCCCAGGCCGAGCTTCACAGGTTGCGCACAGGCAGAGCACAAGGACTCGAAAGGTCGATGGCCCAGGGTGACCCTTATGTCGCCCACTCTCACCGACCCGATTCCGCACGCCGGGGGTCGGCGCGCTCAGGGACACCGTCGCCGGCTGCCGTGGAGCAGGACGGACCCCGCTGCACCGACGGACCCCGCTGCACCGACGGACCACGACGCGCCGACGGACCACGACGCGCCCACCGTTCTCGGGCCCGCCACCGAGGACACCGCACCGCCCGCCGCCGCAGAGCCGGACCCGCGTTGGGTCCGCCCGGCGCTGATCGTCCTGCTGGTCGGCACCGGCGTGCTGTATCTGTGGGACCTGAGCGCCTCGGGCTGGGCCAACGCCTTCTATTCGGCTGCGGTCCAGGCGGGCTCGGTGAGCTGGAAGGCGTTCTTCTACGGCTCCTCGGACGCCGGCAACTCGATCACCGTCGACAAGCCGCCGGCCTCCCTGTGGGTGATGGCGCTGTCGGCCCGCATCTTCGGGTTGAACTCGTGGAGCCTGCTCGTCCCGCAGGCGTTGATGGGCGTGGGCACCGTCGGGCTGCTCTACGCGACGGTGCGCCGCCAGGTTTCCGCCGGGGCGGGGCTGCTCGCCGGCGCGGTGCTCGCGCTCACCCCGGTGGCGGCGCTGATGTTCCGGTTCAACAACCCGGACGCGCTGCTGGTTCTCCTGCTCGTCGCCGGCGCGTACGCGACGCTGCGCGCGGTGGAGCAGGCCAGCACCCGCTGGATGGTGCTGGCCGGCGTGTTCGTCAGCTTCGCGTTCCTGACGAAGCTGCTGCAGGCGCTGGTCGTGGTGCCGATCTTCGCGCTGGTCTACCTGGCCTGCGCGCCGACGTCGTTCTGGCGCCGGGTCCGCCAGACGCTGGCCGGCGGCCTCGGCCTGCTGATCCCCGCCGGGCTGTTCATCGCGATCGTGGAACTGGTCCCCGACTCGTCGCGGCCGTACATCGGCGGCTCCCAGCACAACAGCCTGCTGGAGCTCACCCTCGGTTACAACGGGCTCGGCCGGCTCACCGGCAACGAGACCGGCAGCGTCGGCGGCGGTGGAGCCGGCGGCCGCCGCGGCTTCGGCCTACTCCAGAACGGCGCGGCCGCGGCGCTGCCGGGCGGCGGCACGGGCACGGGCGGTGCGGCCGGGCTGGCGAACGGCGCCGCCGGCGGGATGCCGTTCCCGGGCGGCGGTGGCCCCGGCGGCGGGCGCGGCGGCATGTGGGGCTCGACCGGCTGGACCCGGATGTTCGGCTCGGAGGTCGGCGGTCAGATCTCCTGGCTGCTTCCGGCCGCGCTGATTCTGCTGGTCGCCGGGCTGTGGATCACCCGACGGGCACCGCGCACCGACCGGCTGCGGGCCGCGTTCGCACTCTGGGGTGGCTGGCTGCTCGTCACCGGGATCATCTTCAGCCAGATGAAGGGCATCTTCCACGCCTACTACACGGTGGCCCTGGCCCCGGCGGTCGGCGCCCTGGTGGGCATGGGAGCCGTCCTGCTGTGGCGGCACCGGCGTCACCCCGCCGCCGCNCTGGCCGGCGCGGCGACGATCGCGGCGACCACCGCGTGGTCGTGGACGCTGCTGCACCGCACCGCCGACTGGCACCCGTGGATTCGCTACGCCGTGCTGGTCGCGGGCATCATCGCCACGCTCGGCTTCCTCGCCACCGTCCGGCTGCCCCGCCGGGCCTCCATCGGGGTCGCCGCGGTGGCCCTCGTCGCCGGCCTGCTCGGTCCGGGCGCGTACGCGGTGGCCACCGCCGGAACGCCGCACACCGGCTCGATCCCCTCGGCCGGCCCGGCCGGCGCCGGCTTCGGCGGCCCGGGCGGCCCGGGCGGCTTCATGCGCCGCCTGAACGGCCAGCCGGGCGGCACAGGCCGCAACCAGGCAGGCGGCGCCTTCCCGGGCGGCGGCCAGACCGGCACCTTCCCAGGCGGCGGCCAGGGCGGCTTCCCCGGCGGCGGCCAGACCGGCGGATTCCCCGGATTCCCCGGCGGCACGACCGGCGGCGGCACCGGCAACGGCGCGACGGGCAGCCCGGGCACCACCCAGGGCCGGGGCGGCATGCGCGGCGGCATGGGCGGCCTGCTCGACGCCGCGAAGCCGAGCGACGCCATCGTGAAGCTGTTCAAGCAGGACGCCGACTCCTACACCTGGGTCGCGGCCGCGGTGGGCTCGAACAGCGCCGCCGGCTACCAGCTCGCGACCCGCGAACCGGTCATGCCGATCGGTGGCTTCAACGNCAGCGACCCGTCGCCGACCCTGGCGCAGTTCAAGAAGTACGTGACCGAAGGAAAGATTCACTACTTCATCGGTGGCGGCGGCTTCGGCCAGGCCAACGGCGGCAGCAACTCCTCGCAGGCGATCGCCACCTGGGTGACGGAGACCTTCACCGAGAAGACGGTCGGCGGGGTCACCCTCTACGACCTGACCGCCCCCAAGGCGAGCACCGGCACCTCCGCCGCCACCACCACCACCCGCACCACCTGATCCGTCGTCATCACCAGACCGGCCGTGCGCTCCGGGCCCTCCCCCAGGCCCGGAGCACACGGCCGTCGCCGGTCAGGCTTTCGCCGCGTCGCGGCAGATACCCGACAAGGCGCCCACATTCGGAGCACGAAGATTCAATCCACCGGGCGGAAGGGCAGCGGGCGCACGCGCATCCGATCGCGGACGATCGTCACAATCGCGCCGGCCCACAGATCATCGGCAACCCGCGGAAGGTTCGCAAGAAGCGGAAGGTTCGCAAGAAGAAGAATCGATGACGTGACTGACCGGGTAACCACCCTCGCGAAGCCTCACCGCGACGCGAGGAGACAGATTCGCGTCGATGAGGAACTTCACGCCGAAGTGGCCAGTGGTAGCTCTCGTTCGCTGACCGCCGCCGCCNCATAGGCCAGCGCGGCCAGAACATCGGCGTGCTCAAGGTAGGGATAGTCCACAAGGACCTCGCCGATGGATCTACCGGCCGCCAGCTGCCCGATGACCGCACCTACCGTCACTCGCAGGCCACGAATGCAGGGAAGGCCGCCCATACGCTCGGGATCGACGGTGATGCGTTCGAAGGCTACACGATCACTATAGGTCGACGGAAGTGGCTCCGGCCGCGGCACGCGGTGTCCGGGCGTGGTGCGCCACTCTGGTGGGGGTGCCGACGGCTCTGCTCAGGGCGAAGGCTGGAGTCTCACNGGCGGCACACAGCATGGGCACACGGGTGACACAGCTCGCCGACCGAGAGTGAGGAGCATGACGACGTGGATGCCTTCCTCGGCGACCGGAACCGGTGCCCCCACGCAGCGCGTTCCCGTGGAGCAGACGCACGCCAGCACGGCGGTGGAGGACGATGGCCGACCCCGCCCGGTGCTCGATGTCGTCATCCCGGTCTACAACGAGGAGGACGACCTCGCCCCCTGCGTGCGGCGGCTGCACGCGCACCTGCGCGACACGTTCCCCTACCCGTTCCAGCTCACGATCGCCGACAACGCCAGCACCGACGGCACTCTCGGGATCGCGCTGGCGCTGGCGGAGGAGCTGCCCGGGGTGCGCACGGTGCATCTCGACGCGAAGGGCCGCGGCCGGGCGCTGCGCGCGGCCTGGGCGATGTCGCCCGCGCCGGTGCTCGCCTACATGGACGTCGATCTGTCGACCGACCTCGCCGCGCTGCTGCCGCTGGTCGCGCCGTTGATCAGCGGGCATTCGGACCTCGCGATCGGCACCCGGCTCGCCCGCACCTCCCGGGTCGTGCGCGGGCCACGCCGGGAGGTGATCTCCCGCTGCTACAACCTGATCCTGCGCGGGACGCTCGCCGCCCGGTTCTCCGACGCGCAGTGCGGCTTCAAGGCGATCCGGGCCGACGCCGCCGCGGCGCTGCTGCCCCTGGTGGAGGACACCGGCTGGTTCTTCGACACCGAGCTGCTCGTCCTCGCCGAGCGGGCCGGGATGCGCATCCACGAGGTGCCCGTCGACTGGATCGACGATNCGGACAGCCGCGTCGACGTGCTCAACACGGCGATCGCGGACCTCAAGGGGGTCGTCCGGCTGCTACGGGCGCTGGGTACCGGGGCGCTGCCGCTGGCCGAGCTGCGCCGGGAGTTCGGCCGCGGCCCGCTGACCGCCGCGGCCGGCCTCGCCGGCGGCGGCGGGGACGGTAACGGCGGGGACGGTAGCGGCGTGAACGGCGGCGGCATGGACGGTAGCGGCGGGGCGGCGGGAGGGGTGCAGGTGCCGGGAGTGCCGCGGGGGCTGCCGGGTCAGCTCGTCCGCTTCGCCGTCATCGGCGTGGCCAGCACCCTGGCCTACCTGGTGCTGTTCGTCCTGCTGCGGACGGCCACCGGCGCGCAGGCGGCGAACCTGTTGGCGCTGCTCATCACCGCGGTGGCGAACACGGCGGCGAACCGGCGGCTCACCTTCGGGCTCTCCGGTGCGGCCCAGGCCGGCCGCCACCACCTGCAGGGTCTGGTGGTGTTCGCCATCGGGCTGGGGCTGACCAGCGGCTCGCTCGCGACGCTGCACGCGGCGAGCGACCATCCCGGCCGCGGCCTGGAGGTCACGGTCCTCGTGCTGGCGAACCTGCTGTCCACCGTCATCCGGTTCCTGCTGCTGCGGGCCTGGGTGTTCCGCCCGCGCCCGGCGACGCCCGGGGCCCGGTGAGGCCGGACCCGACCCGCAGGGCCCGCCGCCGGGATCGCGCGGCGGGCCCTGCGGGTGCGAAGTCGAGAGCCCTCTGATCAGGGGCGGACGACGAGCAGGAGGTCGCCGACCTCGACGGAGTCGCCGCTGGCGCGGACGAGCTCGCCGACGGTGCCGGCGACGGGGCTGGTCACGGCGGCCTCCATCTTCATCGCCTCGACCACCGCGAGCTTCTGGCCCTGGGTGATGGCGTCCCCGGCGGCGACGGTGAAGGTGACGATGCCGGGCAGCCCGGCACCGATCTGGTTCGCGTCCGCCGGGTCGGCGCGCCGCGCCGAGGCCGTCGTCGCCGTGATGGAGTTGTCGCGGACCCGGACCGGGCGGGGCTGGCCGTTGACCCGCAGGTAGAGGGTTCGCATGGCGGCGTCGTCCGGCTCGGACAGCGTCTCCAGCTCGATGATGATCTCGACGCCGGGCTCCAGCGTGACGGCCACCGGCGCGCCCGGCCGCAGCCCGTACAGGTAGGCCTCCGTCGGGACCAGCGAGGAGTCGCCGTAGCTGTCGGCGGCGGCCAGGTAGTCCTTCCACGGGCCGGGGAACAGCAGTCGGGACAGCGCCGCGCGGCGCCGGGCGCCGGGGACGGCGAGCTCGGCGGCGTCGGCGGGGTCGAGGTCGGCGGACGGGGGCGCCGGGTGGCGGCCGGCCAGCGCCCGCTCCCGGAACGGCTCGGCGAACCCGGCCGGCGGCGTGCCGAGCTCCCCGGCGAGGTAGCCCAGCACGCTCGCGGGCAGGTCGAAGCGCTCCGGATGCTCCCGCAGTGTGGCGACGTCCACCCCGCCACCGACGAGGAACAGCGCCAGATCGCCGACGACCTTGCTGGTCGGCGTCACCTTGATCGGCTTGCCGAGCAGCTCGTTGGCGACCGCGTACGCCTCCTGCACGGCCGGCCAGCGCTCCCCGAGCCCCAGCGCGATCGCCTGCTGGCGCAGGTTGGTGAGCTGCCCGCCGGGGATCTCGTGCCGGTACACCGCCCCGGTCGGCGCCCGCAGGCCCGCCTCGAACGGCGCGTACAGGTCGCGCACCGCCTCCCAGTAGGCCTCCATCGACGACAGCGCCGACAGCGCGATCCCCGTCGCCCGCGGGGTGTGGTCGGTCGCGGCGACCAGCGCCGACATGTTCACCTGGCTGGTGCCCCCGGACATCGGCGCGGCGGCGGCGTCGACGGCGTCCACCCCGGCCGCGGACGCGGCGAGCAGGGTGGCGAGCTGGCCGCCGGCGGTGTCGTGGGTGTGCAGATGGACGGGCAGGTCGAACCGCTCACGCAGAGCGGTGACCAGCGTCGCCGCCGCGGCGGGACGCAGCAGCCCGGCCATGTCCTTGATCGCCAGCACGTGCACGCCGGCGGCGACGAGCCGCTCGGCGAGACGCAGGTAGTAGTCGAGGGTGTAGATCTGCTCGCCGGGGTCGGACAGGTCGCCGGTGTAGCACAGGGTGCCCTCGGCGATCGCCGTGCCGGTCTCCAGGACCGCCTCGATCGCCGGGCGCATCTGTTCCATGTCGTTAAGCGCGTCGAAGATCCGGAAGATGTCGACGCCGGTCGCGGCGGCCTCGGCGACGAACGCCCGCACCACGTCGTCCGGGTACGGCGTGTAGCCGACCGCGTTGCGGCCGCGCAGCAGCATCTGCAGGCACTGGTTCGGCGCGGTGGACCGCAGCGCCGCGAGCCGCTCCCACGGGTCCTCGGCCAGGAACCGCAGCGCCACGTCGTACGTCGCCCCGCCCCACGCCTCCAGGCTGAGCAGGTTCGGCGTCAGGGCGGCGAACGACGGCGCCGCCGCGAGGATGTCGAAGCTGCGCAGCCGGGTGGCCAGCAACGACTGGTGGGCGTCACGCAGGGTGGTGTCGGTGACGGCCAGCGCCTCCTGGGCTCGCAGCCGCGCCGCCCAGCCGGCGGGGCCGAGCTCGGTGAGCAGCTGCCGCGAGCCGGCGGGCACCCCGACGCCGGCGACGCCCGCGCCGGGCAACCCCTGGACGCCGGCGGCCCCGGCCCCGGCCCCGAGGCAGGCGGGCGAGCCGGGGCCGATCGGCACCCCCTGACCGTCGGGCAGCAGCGGCAGCTCGGGCAGCCGGGAGCGCGGGTCGACCAGGGCGGTCGCCGGTCGCCGGAACCCGTTGACGGTGCTCTCGGCGAGGCGGGCGAGCGTCCGGCTGGTCTGGTCGGTGCCCCGGCCGGGCAGGAGCAGCTCCGGGCGCTCGTCGATGAACGACGTCGTCACCCCGCCGGCGAGGAAGTCGGGGTCGGTCAGCACCCGCCCCAGGAAGTCGATGTTGGTCCGGACACCGCGGACCCGGAACTCGTTGAGCGCCCGGCGCGCCCGCCGAGCCGCCTTCTCCAGCGTGCTGCCCCGCGCGGTCAGCTTCACCAGCAACGAGTCGAAGTAGGGGCTGATCTCCGCGCCGGCGTAGGTCGCGCCGTCGAGGCGGACGCCGGGGCCACCCGGGGACTGGTAGAAGCTGATCGTCCCGGTGTCGGGCCGGAAGCCGTCCGCCGGGTCCTCCGTGGTGACCCGGCACTGGATCGCGGTGCCACGCAGCGTGATCTGCTCCTGGCCGAGATTGAGGTCGGCGAGGCTCNCCCCGTCGGCGATGCGGAGCTGGGCCGCGACAAGGTCGACGCCGGTGACCTCCTCGGTGACCGTGTGCTCGACCTGGATGCGCGGGTTCATCTCCATGAACGTGTACCGGCCGTCGGCGCCGAGGAGGAACTCGACGGTGCCGGCGTTGACGTAGCCGACGTGCCGGGCGAAGCGAACCGCGTCCGCGCAGATGCTCGCCCGGATCGCCTCGTCCAGCATCGGGGCCGGGGCGATCTCGACGACCTTCTGATGGNGGCGCTGCACCGAGCAGTCCCGCTCGAACAGGTGGATGATGTTGCCGTAGGAGTCGGCGAAGACCTGCACCTCGATGTGGCGGGGGCGATCCACCGCCTGCTCCAGGAACACGGTCCCGTCGCCGAACGCCGCCGCGGCCTCCCGGGAGGCGCTGGCCACCGCGTCGGCGAGGTCCGCCGCCCGCTCCACCCGGCGCAGGCCCCGCCCGCCGCCGCCCGCCGAGGCCTTCACGAACAGCGGGAACCCGACCTCCTCGGCCGCCTGCGCCGCGCCCTGCCCGTCCGGCAGCGGCGCCGACGCGCGCAGCACCGGCAGCCCGGCCGCCATCGCCGCGTCGCGCGCGGCGACCTTGTCTCCCGTCAGCCGCAGCACCGCCGGCGGCGGGCCGACGAAGGTCACGCCCGCCGCCGCGCACGCCTCGGCCAGCACCGCCGATTCCGACAGGAAGCCGTAGCCGGGGTGCAGCGCGTCCGCCTCCGCCTGCTTGGCCACCGTGAGCAGCGCGTCGATGTCGAGGTAGCCCCGCACCGGATGGCCCGGCCCGCCGAGCTCGTAGGCTTNGGACGCCTTCGTCCGGTGCAGCGCGGAGACGTCCTCCGGCGTGTAGACCGCGACGGTGCGCAGCCCTAGTTCCTGTGCGGCTCGGAAGACGCGGACGGCTATCTCACTGCGATTTGCGACCAGAACCTTACGCACGCGCGCCTCCTCGGACGGGGTGCGCATCATTGTGAGGGGCCGACGCTCCCACGCGCCAAAGCAACGTGTCGGGGGTCACGTTCGACTGTTCAGACAAACGTCACCACAAGGACGGCGCTATGAAGGACCACGGCACGGCGGCGGCCGCAGCGGGCGGTGCCCCCACGCGGCCGGAGAACTTCATGCAATCGCCGAACTCCGCGCCACCGGACTCCGCGCCGCCGAACTCCGCGCCGCCGGGGACCATCGTGGTGTTCGGGGCGACCGGTTACACGGGCCGGCTGGTCACCGCCGCGCTCGTCGCGGCCGGGCACCGGCCGGTGCTGGCCGGCCGCGCCGGCCCGCGGGTCGCCGCGCTCGCCGCCGGCCATGACGGGCTGCCGACCGCCGTCGCCGACGCCGGGGACGCCGCGGCGCTGCGCCGGCTGCTGCACGCGGGCGACGTGCTCGTCTCCACGGTCGGCCCGTTCGACCAGCTCGGCCGCCCGGCGGTGGCGGCCGCCGCCGCGGCGGGGGCGCACTACGTCGACTGCTCCGGCGAAGGGGCGTTCCTGCGCCACGTCTTCGCCGACGTCGGGCCGCAGGCGGCGGCGGCCGGGTGCGCGCTGCTGCCCGGCGCCGGCTTCGAGTTCGTGCCGGGCAACCTGGCCGGCGCGCTGGCCCTGCACCAGGCCGGCGGCGCGGCCCGCCGGCTCGACGTCGGCTACCTCGTCACCGGCCCGACGGGGATGAGCAGCGGAACGCGGGCGACGCTGCTGGCCGCGCTCGGCGACGGCGTCCTCGCCCTGCGCGGCGGCCGGCTCGTGCAGCGTCCCCTCGCCCGGGAGGCGCGCACCTTCTCGACCCCCGCCGACCGGGCCGTGGACGCCGGCCGGGCGGCACGGCGCGCCCGGCGGGCCGTGTTGTGGTCCGGCGGGGAGGCGATCACGCTGCCCCGCCTGGCGCCGGCGCTGACCGACGTCGCCACCTACTTCGGCGGCGGTGGCGGCGCCCGGGCGGCGCAGGCGCTGTCGTTCCCGCTGGCCGGGCTGCGGCGCCTGCCGCCGACGCGGGCGGCGCTCGGCGCGCTGGCCCGCGCCGCCCGGTCGACCAGCGGGCGAGGCCCGGACGCCCCGAGCCGGGCGCGCGCCGGGGTTCGGGTGATCGCCTGCGCCCGCGACGGCGCCGGCCGGGAGCTCGCCACCGTCGCGCTGGCCGGCCACGACCCGTACACGTTCACCGGGCGGATCATGGCCTGGATGGCGGGGCACCTCGCCGCGGGCACGGTTCGTCACGTCGGCGCACTCGGCCCGGTCGAGGCGTTCGGCGTGGACGACCTGGAGCGGGCCCTCCAGACCGCCGGGCTGCACCGCCTCACCTGAAGCCCCGGCGGGATCAGTAGCGCCAGCGGGTGGCGGCCACGACGGTAGCCGCGTCGGCATCGGCGAACCGGTCGATCTCCGCGCGCCGGACGGTGGCGACGGTGTCGTGCAGCGCCGGACCGCAGGCGCGGCGCAGGACGTCGTCGGCCGCGAAGGCGGCGACGGCCAGGCCGAGGTCGGTCGGCAGCCGGACGATCCCGCGCCGGGTCCGCTCGGCGGGGTCGAGCGAGGCCGGGTCGACGTCGACGGGCGGGGGCAGCCGCGCCTCGCCGTCCAGGCCGGCGTGCCCGGCGGCGAGCAGCCCGGCCGCCACGAGGTAGGGGTTGGCGGCGAGATCGAAGCACTTGATCTCCAGGTTCGCCGCCCGGCCCGCAGCCGCCGGCGGGCCGGGGATCATCCGCAGCGCAGCCTCCCGGTTCTCCAACCCCCAGCAGGCATAGGCACTCGCCCACTGGGACGGCACCANCCGCAGATAGGAGGCCACGCTCGGCGCGCCGAGCGCCATCAACGCGGGCAGCCGGGCGAGGATCCCGGCGGTGAACGCCTCGCCGGCCGCGGTCAGTCCGCCCGGGCCGTCCCCGCCCCCCATCAGGTTGACCCGACTACCGCCGTTCCACCCGGCGCCCGGCGCCGCGCCGCCCCCGTCCTCGCCGTCATCCTCGCCCCACAGGCTCAGATGGACGTGCCCGCCGTTGCCGACGCCGTCGGCGAGGACCTTCGGCGCGAACGAGGCGCGCAGGCCGTGGCGCCCGCTGACCGCGCGCACAGTCTCCTTCACCAGCACGCAGGTATCGGCGGCGGCGAGCGGGTCCTGCGCGGCGACCGAGACCTCGAACTGGCCGGCCGCGTATTCGGGATGGATCTGCTCGACGACGAGCCCCTCGTCGGTCAGCGCCGCGACCACGTCGCGGAGATAGTCGCCGAGCTCGGCGACGCGGGTCATCCCGTAGGCGGGGCCGCCGGCGGCGGGGGTGAACCCGTCGGCACCGGCCGGCGCGACAGNCCATTCGATCTCGAAGGCCATCGCCACCCGTAGCCCGCGTGCGGCCAGGCGCGCCGTCTCGACCCGGACGAGCTCCCGGGCGTCCTGGGGATGGGGCACACCGCTCTGATCACGGCGGTCCGCCGGCGCCCACGCCCACCCGGGTTGGGCGGCGAGCGCGGTCAGCCGGTCCAGGTCCGGATGCAGCCGCAGGTCGCCGACCGGACCACCGGCGACGCGGCCGGCGGTGATCCCGTCGTCGGCGCCGAACGCGTCGAACACCGGGGACGCGCCGACGCCCCACACCACCGCCGCGTCCAGCCGGCCCACCGGCACGCCCTTCATCCGGGTGATGCCGCTGTTGTCGACGAAGGTGCAGGCGACGCAGACGACGCCGCGGACCTCCAGGTTCGTCGCCGCATGCCGGGCCGCCGCGGCGAGCCGGTCGCGCTCGCGGCCGCCGGTGGCGCTGATCCGCGGCGCGGCGCGGTCCCACGCAGGGTCGTTCATGATCGGCCTTCCCGCGGAGGCCGCGTGCGGCACGGATATCGCTGTCCCACGGATGTCGCCTTCCCCACGGATCCGACCACGGGTGGCTCTCGCCTGGCACCATGCTCGCGCGTCAGCGGACTCCATGTCGGGNGAGACGCCGGACGAGACCCCGCCCACACCGGTCCGACTGTCACTGACAGTAAGATTGAGTTGCGATCCCACCGGAGATGCCCACTGTGCATCGGGCGACCGTCCGAGGAGTTGTCCACAGCTTTCGCCTCGGCAAGAAGATCTGAAAATACGCCAACATCACTGATGTTCGGCTCGACTGTCCCCAGGCAGGCCAAAGTAATCCACATGTTATCCACAGGCGCCGCGCACAGAGAATGGTTACTCAAGGTGATTGCCGTGGCCAGGCATGACCGCGCCGTCCCGTGGGGATCAGTCAGGGATGGGGCGCTCCGGAGGTGTCGGCGGACCCGACCTCGTCGATCACGGGCCCGTCGACCACGGGCCCGTCGACCTCAAGCTCGTCGACCACGGACTCGTCGACCTCGAGCTCGTCGACCATCACTGCCACGGCCTCGTCCGGCGTGACCTCACCCGCCCGGAGTTCGAGAGCATGCTCACCGAGGCCGATCGGCCCGGTCCACCCGGAACGACGCTGTTCGACAGCCAGATCGGCCTCGCCCTGCGGCGCTGGTGCGCCCCGGCGCTCGACCTTCCGCCGCACGCCGACCCCGAGACCTACCTGGAGCGGCGGGCCGAGCTCGGCCACGCCGAGGTGCACCGGCGGCTGCTCGGCGCGTCCGGCATCAGCACCTTCTGCGTCGACGCCGGCTTCCAGCCCGAGCCGCTGACCGGCGCCGAGGACCTCGCCGGGTTCGCCGGCGGGCGGGGTCTCGACGTCGTGCGCCTCGAACGGATCGCGGAACGGGCGGCCGTGGACGTGCTCACCGGACAGATCGGGGTCACCCACCTCGCCGACACGGTGCGCGCCCGGCTGGCGGAACGCACCCCGTCGACGGTCGCGGTGAAGTCGGTCGCCGCCTACCGGGCCGGACTGGCCCTGCCGGCGCGGCGACCCACCGATCGGGAGGTCGCCGCCGCCACCCGTACCTGGATCAACGAGATCCGGGGCGGCGCCGCGATCCGGCTGCACGACCCCGTCCTGCATTCGTTCCTGATCTGGTGCGGGGTCGAGGCGCGGCTGCCGGTACAGATCCACGTCGGTTACGGCGACGCCGATCTGGACCTCGCCCGCGGCAACCCGCTGCTGCTCACCGGCCTGCTGCGGGCGATCGCGCCGACCGAGGTCGCCGTCCTGCTGCTGCACTGCTATCCGTTCCACCGCGAGGCCGCCTACCTCGCCCAGGTGTTCGCCAACGTCCACCTCGACCTGGGGCTCGCGATCAACAACACGGGTCGCGGCTCCATCGGCCTGATCGCGCAGGCCCTCGAACTCGCCCCGTTCGGCAAGTTCCTGTTCTCCACCGACGCCTACGCCCTCGGCGAGCTGTTCCTGCTCGGCGCGACCCTGTTCCGCCGCGGCCTGGCCGCCTTCCTCGCCGACGGCGTCGACGACGATGCCTGGACCGCCGCCGACGCCGCCCGGATCGCCCGGCTCGTCTGCGCCGACAACGCCCGCCGCGTCTACGCCCTGTCCTAGACCCAGACGAGTAAGTCCCCTACGCTCAGTAGGGCGTCAGCATGGTGAACGCGGACTCGCCTCCGCGGCCCAGCAGCCCCGGCCCAGCAGCCCCGGCCTAGACCCCAGCGATTCCGGTGTTCCGCGGAACCGCACCCCACAGCCGGGCCCCGATTCCGGTTCCACCGATCATGGTGCGGAACCGGACCACGCCTCCGCACCCACCCTCGGTGATCATGGCGTTCCCTGCGGAACCGGGCCACGCCGTCCAGCCGGCCCCCGCCCGCCACGAGCTGTGCGACCCATCCAGCCAAGGCCTGCCATCCGATTGAGGTCAGGACTTGACCGCAATGACCCCTAGCGTGACCTCATCAGACAGACAACGAAGGGCGACAGGCGATGACCACCACGCAAACCGGTGCGACCACGGCGATCTCGACCACANCCATCTCGACCACAGCAAGCCCGACCAGCGCGGGCCCCGCCATGGAGAGCGCGACCAGAGCCACTGCGAGCACGGGGACCGACGAGCAGGCGGCGGACCCCGCCCCGCCCGCGCTCACCGGCGAGCGCGCGGACCTGCTGGCGAACCTGGCCCGGCGCCGCGCCTTCCTCCGGTTCACCGTCCAGAACCTCGACGACGAGCAGGCCTCGCGGCGCACCACGGTCAGCGAGCTGACCCTCGCCGGCCTGGTCAAGCACGTCGCCGTCGTGGAACAGCGGTGGCTGAACTTCGTCCTCGTCGGCGCCGCGGCGTTCGACGGCGACATGACGGCCCGCGAGGAGGAGTTCCGCGACGGCTTCCGGCTGCTGCCCGGGGAGACGCTGGCCGGCATGCTCGACCGCTTCGACGAGGTTGCCCGCCGCACCGAACGGATCGTCGCCGAGGTCGCGGACCTCGACGACGCCCACCCGCTGCCCGTGGCGCCCTGGTTCGAGCCCGGCGCGAGCTGGTCGGTGCGGCAGGTCCTGCTGCATCTCATCGCCGAGACCGCCCACCACTGCGGGCACGCCGACATCCTGCGCGAGTCCCTCGACGGCGCCCGCACCATGGGCTGACTCCCCCGCGCAACGGCGTCGGCGCGCGGGGGAATCACCCCGGACTCGGCGTCAGCCCTGTCGGTGGGGGGCCGGCGGGCACAGGCAGAAGGGGTGCCCGGCGGGGTCGAGCAGTACCCGCCAGCGCTCGCCGCCGGGCTGGAACTCCGCCTGGGTGGCGCCGAGCTCCTCGGCCCGGCGGATCGCGGCGGGCAGGTCCGCGACCCGGAAGTCGAGGTGGAACTGCTGCGGCACCTCCTGGTCCGGCCAGCGCGGCGGCCGGTAGTCCGCCACCCGCTGGAATCCGAACGTGAGCGTGGTGCCCGGCGGAGTCAGGTAGGCCCAGGCGCCCTCGTCGTCGGCGCCGCCGACGCCCCAGCCCGTCAGTTCGCCGTAGAAGGTGGCGAGCTCCCGGGCATCCGGACAGTCGAGCATCAGCCCGGCCCACACCGTCGGCGTCACGCCCGCCTCGACCACCGTCTCCTCGGCAGCCGACTCCTCGGCGGCCGACTCCTCAGCGGCCGGCTCCTCAGCCACAGTGCCGGCGACCGTCTCCGTTCCCGTCATGGTCATCTCCTCTCGGACCTGCTGGTGTTGCCTGCGCCACCCATCCTGGGCGGGATACCTGACTTCCTCTGTCAGGATTGGCGCGCGAGAATGCGGGCGTGCGTGCCAGCCGCCTGCTGTCCGTCCTGATGCTGTTGCAGACGCGCGGCAAGCTGACGGCGCGCCAGATCGCCGACGAGCTGGAGGTGTCCGTCCGGACCGTCCATCGGGATCTGGACTCCCTCGCGCAGGCCGGCGTCCCGGTGCTGGCCGACCGCGGGGTCACCGGCGGCTACCGGCTGCTCGCCGGCTACCGGACCCGGCTGACGGGACTGACCGCGAACGAGGCCGACTCGCTCTTCCTCGCCGGGATGCCGGGGGCCGCCGCCGAGCTGGGCCTCGGCGCGATGCTCGCGGCGGCCGAGCTGAAGCTGCTGGCGGCGCTGCCGGAGCCGCTGCGCGAGCGGGCCGGCCGGGTGCGCGAGCGCTTCCACCTCGACGCGCCCGGCTGGTTCCGGGCGACCGAGGAGACGCCCCTGCTCGCCGAGGTGGCCGACGCGGTCTGGGCGCAGCGCCGCCTCCGGGTCACCTACCGGCGCTGGCGGGCCCCCCGGGAGGTCGATCGCGTCCTCGACCCGCTCGGCGTCGTGCTCAAGAGCGGCATCTGGTACCTGGTCGCCGCCGTGCCCCTGGACGCGGACGGCAGCCGCGACGGCGAGGAGATCGGAGTGGACGGCGTGCCCACCGGGCCGCGGGTGTACCGGGTCGGGAAGATCCTGTCGTTGACGCCGACAGGGGAGGGCTTCGACCGGCCGCCCGACTTCGACCTCGCCGCCTACTGGGCCGCCTGGACAGCCCGCTACGAGGCGGAGGTCTATCGGGCGACGGCGACGGTGCGCCTGTCGCCGGCCGGGTTCGCGCTGGCGCCGCACCGGTTGCCACCGGCCGTCAGCCGGAGCATCCGGGACAGCGCGGGGCCGCCGGAGGCGGACGGATGGGTCCGCGCGCGGCTGCCGATCGAGTCGGTCCGCCACGCGCAGGGCGAGCTGTTGGCACTCGGCCCCGAGCTGGAGGTACTCGATCCCCCCGAGCTACGCGCCGCCCTGGCTCGCGCCGCGGCCGCCCTCGCCCGCCTCTACGACGTCGCGGCCCCGGCGCCATCCGGCGCGGTCAGGCCGACGGTGCCACCCGGAAGCTGCTGATCTCGTGCCTCTCTGCGACCGGTTGCGGGGGCAGTATCAGGCGGAAGGTGCTGCCGGCGCCGACGGCGCTGGTGACCTCGACCCGGCCGCCGTGGGCCTGCGCCGTCGCCGCGACGATCGACAGGCCCAGCCCGCTGCCGCCCCGGCCCTGGGCCCGGCTGTCCGCGGCCCGGTAGAAACGGTCGAAGACGTGGTCGGCGACCTCGGGCGGCAGGCCCGGCCCGTGGTCGATCACGTCGAGCACGGCGCCGCCGGGCGGCATCGGCCCGCCGGAACCTGGCGGAGGTTCAGGACGGCCCCCCGATCCACCCGGCCCGGCCGGGTGGGGTGATCCTGCGGACCCGGCGGCCGGTGGGGGCACGTCGCGCAGGCGCACCTCGATGGCCGCGTCGGGCGGGGTGTGGACGCGGGCGTTGGTGAGCAGGTTGCCGACGAGCTGGCGCAGTGCGTCCGGGTCGCCGAGGACGGGGCAGCTCGCCGGGAGCTCGGCGCGCACCGGGCGGTCGGGGGCGACGGCGCGCAGGTCGGCGACGGCGTCGCGGACGAGGTCGGCGAGGTCGAGCGCGGCCCGCCGCATCGGCCGCTGCTCGTCGAGGTGGGCGAGATAGAGCAGGTCGTCGACGAGGTCGCCCATCCGCGCCGCCTCCTGCTGGATGCGGCGCAGCGCCTGGTCGGCCTCGTCCGGCGGCACCATCCCGGCGCGCAGCAGGTCGGCGTAGCCGCGGATGGACGTCAGCGGCGTGCGCAGCTCGTGCGAGGCGTCCGCGGCGAACCGGCGCACCTGCTCCTGGGAGGCCACCCGCGCGGCGAACGCGGCCTGGATCTGGCCGAGCATCGCGTTGAGCGCCGCGGCGAGCTGCCCGGTCTCGGAGCTGGGCGGCCCGGCCGGCACGCGCCGGTCGAGGTCGCCGCCGGCGATCGCCGCCGCGGTGTCGACCATCTGCCGCAGCGGGCGCAGGCCACGGGTGAGCCACAGCCAGGCCAGGGCGGCCACCGCGGCGAGCACGGCCGCCCCGACCGCCAGCTCGATGCGCACCAGCCGGCGCACCGTGTCCGCGACCGGCCGCAGCGGCAGCGCGACGAGCACCCGGGTGCCACCCGAGAAGGTGCGCTGCACCGCCCGGTAGCGCTCGTGATCGGAGACGACGGTGAAGGGGACCGGGCGCCGCGACGAGCCCGGCCCGGTCCCGGCAACACCGCCCGCACCGCCGGCGCCGGACCGTCCGACGTCGGATGGTCCGACGCCGGACCGTCCGACGACGTCCAGCAGCGGGGTGGCCGGCGGCGGGGGGCTCGCGGAGCCGGCCACCCGCAGCACCGTGCCGTTGGGCCGACGGATCTCCACCAGGTAGTCGGTGGGGCCCAGGGCTCGCTGCACCCCGGCCCGGTCCAGCATCGACGGGCGGGTCAGCAGGGTCCCGACCGGCAGCCGGCCGAGCACCTCGGCGCGGCCGAGCTGCTGGTCGACGCGGTCGTAGAGGTAGGAGCGCAGCGCGAACGCGCTCGCCGTGCCGGCGATGGTCAGGCCGAGAGCGCACAGCGCCACCAGCCCGGCCATCAGCTTCAGTCGCAGGGTCACCGGTCGGTCCCCGCCGCGGGCAGGCGCAGCGCGTAGCCGAAGCCGCGCTGCGTGTGGATGAGCGACGGCCCGTGCCGGCCCAGCTTGCGCCGCAGGTAGCTGACGTACTGGTCGACCACGGTCGGTTCGCCCGCGAAGTCGTAGCTCCACACCGCGTCGAGGATCTGCGCCCGCGACAGCACCCGGTTGGGGTTGGTCAGGAAGTATCGCAGCAGGGTGAACTCGGTCGGCGACAGCTCGATCGGCTCGCCGGCCCGGNGGACGACGTGGGTGTCCGGGTCGAGTTCGACATCGGCGAAGCGAAGGATGGCCGGCGGGTCGGGCGCGGGCTCGGGCCGCGGCGGGGACGTTCGGCGCAGCACGGCCCGCACCCGGGCGACCAGCTCGTCCACCGCGAACGGCTTGGTGACGTAGTCGTCCCCGCCGTAGGTCAGGCCGGCGATCTTGTCTCGGTGGGCGTCCCGGGCGGTGAGATAGACGACGGGCACACTCTGACCGCCGGCCCGCAGGGTCCGGCAGACCTCGAAGCCGTCGACGTCGGGCAGCATCACGTCGAGGATCATCAGGTCCGGCCGGGCCTGGACCGCGAGCTCCAGCGCGGCCCGCCCGGTCGCCGCGGTCAGGACGTCGAAGCCGTGGAAGCGCAGGGCCATCCGGAGCAGGTCGACGATGTTGGGCTCGTCGTCGACGACCAGCACCCGCGGAGCTGCTGCCACCATGTCCGGCTCCCTCGATGTCCCGTGGCCGGGGCCCGGCGGCCCACCGGCCGGCCCGGGTCCGGGTTGGTCCGGGTCCGGTCCGGATGTCGAGTTCATCGGAGCATCGTGAGAGTTCCATGTGAAGGGACCGGAAACGCACGTCGGCCGGCCCGCCCTCGGCCCGGTGGTGAAAGTCCTGGTCGCGCAGGCGAACTGGCCGGCCGGAACAGTCTCGCGAGCGGGAATCCACACCCGTGGGACATGGTTGACGGGCGTCCAGTCTGGAACAGTCTCCCAATGAGATCACTCACGGACACCGAGCTGATTCGCGAGCTGGAGCCCGTCGCCGAGGCGAACGTGAACCGGCATCTCGGCATCGCCACCGAGTGGATGCCGCACGACTACGTCCCCTGGAGCCTGGGCCGGGATTTCGACACCGTTCCCTGGGAGCCCGGCCAGTCATCCCTGGCGAAGGCGGCGCAGATCGCCTTCGAGGTCAATCTGCTCACGGAGGACAACCTCCCGAGCTATCACCGGGTCATCGCGGAGGGTTTCGGCCGGGACGGCGCCTGGGGCACCTGGGTGCACCGGTGGACGGCCGAGGAGGGCCGCCACGCGATCGCGATGCGCGACTACCTGATGGTCACCCGGGGGGTCGACCCGGTCGCCCTCGAACGTGACCGCATGTACCAGATGAGCCGGGGCTTCGACCGGCCCGGCATCACGCCGCTGCAGTCGATGGCGTACGTGTCCTTCCAGGAGCTGGCGACCCGGGTCAGCCACCGCAACACGGGTCGTTTCTGCGCGGAGCCGGTCGCCGAGAAGCTGCTGGCCCGCGTCGCCGCCGACGAGAACCTGCACATGATCTTCTACCGCAACCTCGTGGCCGCCGCGCTGGAGATCGCCCCCTCCCGGACGGTGGAGGCCATCCGGGACGAGATCCTCGGTTTCGAGATGCCCGGCGTCGGCATCCGCGACTTCGGCCGCAAGGCCATCCAGATCGCCCGGGCCGGCATCTACAACCTGCGCATCCACCATGACGACGTGGTGACGCCGATCCTGCGCCAGTGGCGTTTCTTCGACCTGACGGGACTGGACGCCGAGGGCGAACGGGNCCGCGAGGAGGTCGCCACCTTCCTCGCCGGCCTCGATGCGGCCGCCACGCAGCAGCAGGCGAAGTTCGAACAGACCCAGGCCCGGTTGGCACGGCGCGCGGAGGCGTTGACCGCCGTCTGACCGGAGCCGTCCGGGCGGGCTTCACCGAGTGTCCGTAGTGCCCTGATCAGGCGATAGTGTCCCGATCTGGGAGGCACGTGCTACGGTCCGGCCGTCGCCGCCGTCGACGGATGGAGCCCGCGTGAGCGTGCACCGAGGGAGCCTCCACCGGATCACCTTTCCGCAACTCGCGCTGGGGATCGTGGCCATCGCCACCGTGGCCGTCGCGGTGCTGATCGGGCAGCGCGGCGCCGCCGCGCCAGACGACGCGGTCGGCGCCAGACAGCCGACCCCCTCCGCCACCGGCGGCACCACCGCCGCGCCCCTTCCCGGCCGGCCTCTCCCGGGCCGCCCCTCCGCCGCCGCTTCGGTCGCGGCCGGCGGAGGCACCACCTCGCCGTCGGGCGGGCGCAAGGACTCGGTGTCCCCGCCTCGGCCCGCCACCGTCCGGCACCCGTCGGCGCCGAACCCGGTCTCCGCCGGCCCGAGTGCCGGCAGCACCGCGGGCACCGGCCGGCCGGCCCTGACCGCGGTGGCCCCGTCCGGGTCGAACCACGCCCCGACACCCGCGCCGCGCGGCCACGGCTCGCGCGCCGATTCCGGCGTCGTCGTGCAGGTGCCGCCGATCGTCCTGCCGAGCTGCCTCGTCGACTGCTGACCCGCCGACCCGCCGGCCCGCCGGCCCGCCGACGCGATCAGCGCAGCAGCGCGCCGAGCCACCCCTCGATGATGCCGACAGCGCTGTCCCGGTCGACGATCAACCAGGGTGAGATCCAGTTCCGGGCCGCCAGGTCCTCGTACATCCGCGCGCACCGCTCCTGCAGGCCGCCGTCGGCCTCGAAGGCGTCCAGCGGCCGGGCAGGGTCGTCGCCGGNCCGCGCCGCCGCGCCCGCCCGCGCCTTGGCGACCGGCACCCGCAACAGCACCTGCAGGTCGGGGGCCGGCAGGGCCAGCGAGCCAAGTTCGAGATCGGCGACCCAGGCCGGGAAGCCGGCCCGCTCGGCCGCCGGGAGCCGCGCCGCGCCGTAGGCGGCGTTCGACGCGATGTACCGGTCGAGGATGACCACGTCGTTGGCGTCGGTCAGGGCGTCGAGCTCGGGCCGCGACGCCGCCCGGTCGAGCGCGAACATCATCGCCGTGGCGCGGGGGAGGGCGGCCAGCGGGGCGAGCCGCGCGTCGCCCCCGAGCAGCCCGCGCATGGCCGGGCCGAGGGGCTCGGCGGCGTATCGCGGGTAGGCGAGGGTCGCCACGCTGCGCCCGGAGTCGGTGAGCCGGGCGACGAGCCTGCCGGTCAGCGTGTTCTTGCCGGCTCCGTCGACGCCTTCGATGGCGATGATCATCCGGCCACCGGCTGCCGGCGGAAGTGCTCCACGACCGCGTCGGACCAGCTCAACAGCCGGCCGGCGAGGGTGGCGGGGATACCCGCCCGAGCCGCCGCCGCCTCGATCCGGGCATAGCGCAGCTCGGACGGCAGCAGCGCGACCGCGCCCGCCTTGCCCTGGAAAGTCGCCCACAGCCCGGTGAGCACCTGGCCGTCGATCGGCGGAAGGGCCGCGGCGGCGGTGCCGAGCACCGCGCGCGACCACCAGCCATCCCCGCGGATGACCGCCGACGCCACCGGCTCGCCTCGCACCACGTCCAGGCCGCCGACGACCAGGTTGTTCGCGTTGCGGACCGCGACCAGGGGGTGGCGGTACTCCAGCCGATCGCCCCGCTCGGCCAGGCAGGCCGCCAGATACCACAGCGACAGCAACGTCGGCGGCGTTCCCGACACGAGCATGCGGCCTCCCCGCCGACGGCATCCACCGGATCCGGTCGCCGCCGTGGGCGCAGTCTACGGCCGGCCCGGCGGCGACCGGATCCGGTCGGGAGCGTAACAAGCCGGGCGCCTCGCGGTCGGCACGCCGCGGCAGGTAGGTCGGGGCAGGTACGTCGGGACAGGTCGGTCACGGCAGGTACGTCGGGACAGGTACGTCGAGTACGTCCACCGACGGATGTCCCGACGCCACCGGCTCGCTACCGTCAATGTCAATGACGAGCACGGACAGGTCGGCGGCCGGACGGGCGCTGGCGCTCGCACGCCCTTCGCCGCCGCCCGGTCGCCCAGGGGCGCGACGCTGGGGGNCCCCGCGTGCCGTGTGTGACGTCACGGCTCTGGTCGCTACTGCCGCCGTGGTCATCGGCGGGTCGAACGGTGCCGCCCAGGACCAGGTCCCACCCGCCCGGGCCCTCGACGCGCCGGCCTTCGTGCTGCTCATCCTGCTCACCGGGACCGTCCTGCTACGCCGCCGCGTCCCGCTGGTGATGCTGCTCTCGACGAGCCTGCTGCTCGGTGCGTACTTCGCCGCCGGCTACCCGCACGGCCCGGCGGTCACTCCACTGGTCGTGGCGGCACTGTCCGTCGGCCTGCACCATGATCGGCGCACGTCCTGGCGGGCGGTGCTGGTCGCGAACGTCGCCCTGCTGGCCGGGTCGGCCGTGGGCGATGCCCGCGGCTACGCCACCGGCGGCTGGGGGTTTGTGTTCGAGATGGTCGGCGGGGTTACGCTGTGCAGCGCGCCGGCGCTGGTCGGCGCGCTGATCCGGCTGAACCGCTTCGCCGCGGCCCAGGCCGCCCAGGAGGCGACCGGACGCCGGATCGAGCAGGAACGACTGCGGATGGCGCGCGAGGTGCACGACGTGGTCGGGCACAGCCTGTCGGTCATCTCGTTGCAGTCCGCGGTGGCCCTGCACGTGCTGGACCNGCGGCCCGAGCAGGCCCAGGTAGCCCTGGAAGCGATCCGCCGCACGAGCGTCGACGCGCTCGACGAGCTGCGCTCCACCCTCGCCCTCACCCGCGCCGGCCAGCAGGGCGGCGCAACCGTCGTCGGCGACGGCCAGCGCGACGGCGTCAGCACCACCGCCAACAGCACCACCGCCAACAGCACCGCCGCCAGCGGGACCGTCGGCGGCGGGACCATCGGCGGCGGGACCGTCGCAGGCAGCACCGGCGCGGCCGACGACCGCCCGCACGCGGCCACTCGGGCCGGCTCGGTCGGTTCCCTCGTCACGGCCCGTGCGAGCCCGCTGCCCGAGCCGCCGCTGACCGGGCTGGGCCGACTGCCGACCCTGCTGCACGAGGTGCGACTCTGCGGTGTTCCCATCGAGCTCGTCACCGAGGATGACGGCGACCTACTGACCGGGCTGCCCGCCGACCTCGACCTGGCCGCCTACCGGATCATCCAGGAGTCGCTGACGAACGTCCTGCGCCACGCGCCGCCGGGCCGCACCCGGGTCCGGGTGGCCCTGGCCACTGCGGGAGGCCGGCTCGCCCTCGACGTCACCGACCGGCCCGAGCCGTCCGAGCCGTCACAGCCGTCCGACCGGCCCGAGCGGCCCGAGCCGTCACAGCCGTCCGACCGGCCCTCGCCCGCCGAACGTTCGGACCTGTCCGGACCGTTCGGCGCGGGCGGATCAGCGCGGGCGGACAACGCACTCCCCGACAGCCAGCGGCCGGGTGGCCAGGGACTGACAGGGTTACGTGAACGCGCCGCGGAACTGGGCGGGGTCCTGTCGGCCGGCCCGGGATCCGACGGCGGCTGGCAGGTCCGGGCCGAGCTGCCGCTGCTGCGCCGCGAGCAGGCGGAGGTCCGCGCGTGATTCGGGTCGTGATCGCCGACGACCAGCCGCTGGTCCGGCTCGGGTTGCGGGTCCTCATCGAGACCGAGGACGATCTCGACCTCGTCGGCGAGGCCGAGGACGGCCGGGCTGCCGTCGAAATCGTCCGGGCCACCCGGCCGGACGTGGTGCTGCTCGACATCCGGATGCCGGTGGTCGACGGCCTGGCGGCGCTGCGGACGATCGTGGCGGACCCGCGACTGGCCGCGACCAGGATCGTCATCGTCACCACCTTCGAGGTAGACGAGTACGTCTTCGAGGCCCTGCGCGCCGGTGCCTCGGGCTTCGTCCTCAAGGACACCGAGCCCGCGGACCTGCTGCGGGCGATCCGGGTCGTGGCGGCGGGCGAGTCGCTGCTGTCGCCCACGGTGACCAGGCTCGTCATCGAGACGTTCGCCCGCCGACCGGCCGTGACGGCCCCGGATCTGAGTGGGCTCACCGTACGTGAGCGTGAGGTGATGAGCCTCGTCGGTCATGGGATGTCCAACGACGAGATCGCCGCCCGGCTGGTGATCAGCCCCGCGACGGCCCGCACCCACGTCAGCCGGGTGATGGTGAAGCTGGCCGCCCGCGACCGGGCCCAGCTCGCCGTCCTGGCCAACCAGGCCGGCCTGGTCTGAGCCGGCCTGGTCTGAGCCGACCCGGCCTGGACCGGGCCCGCGTCTGCGCGTACCGAGAACACCGCTGGGCCACGCTCATTTGCGTACGCCGGTGTCGTCCGTCGACGGACGACGTCCCCCGGTCGCGCCGGCACTCTGATCGGCATGACGACAACCACAGGCCGGCGCACCGCGGCGGCCGACCCGCACGTTCCGATCGAGGTCCCCGTCCACCGGCCCGGCGGGGCCCTGGGCGAAGCGAACCCGGATCGCCGTCTCGCCATCGACGTCCGCGGCCTGACGAAACGGTACGGCCGGCGCACCGTGGTCAGCGGACTGGACATCGCCGTTCCCGAAGGGGTCGTCGCCGGCTTCGTCGGGCCCAACGGCGCCGGCAAGACCACGACGCTGCGGATGCTGCTCGGCCTGGTCCGCCCCAGCGGCGGGCGGGGCACCGTGCTCGGGCGGCCGCTGCACACGCCCGCCGCCTACCTGCCCCGGGTGGGCGCGCTGATCGAGAGTCCAGCGCTGTACCCGGCGCTGTCCGGGGCTCGCAACCTCACCGCGCTCGCCGTACTCGGCGGCCAGGATCCCGCCCGGGTGAACGGCATCCTCGACGAGGTGGGCCTGGCCGGCCGCGGCGGCGACCGGGTCCGGTCCTACTCGCTGGGCATGAAGCAACGGCTCGCCATCGGCGCCGCCCTGCTCGCCGACCCGGACCTGCTGATCCTCGACGAGCCGACGAACGGCCTGGACCCCACCGGCATCCGCCAGATGCGCGAGCTCATCCGCACGCTGGCGGAGGCCCCGTCCGGTGCGCCCGCCGCGTCCGGCGGCCCGAGACGCACCCGCACGGTACTGATCTCCTCGCACCTGCTCGCCGAGGTGGAGCAGATCTGCGACTGGCTGATCGTCGTCGAGGGCGGCCGGCTGGCGTACCAGGGCCCGACCGAGAGCCTGATGGCCACCCGCGCGCACGACGTCGTGCTGCGCCCCGAACACGACGAGGACGTCGCGCTGGTCGCGGACCTGCTCGCCGGCCTGTCCGTGCCGGCGGTCCGCCGGGTCCACGACGTCGTCGCCAGCCTGAGCATGGCGCNGGACTCCCGGGAGCACGCTCGCCTGCTCGCCGNCATCAACCGGGCCGCCGCGGACCGTGGCATCACCCTCATCGAGATCTCGCCGCGCCGACCCAGCCTGGAGGACCGCTACCAGAGCCTGGTCGCGCAGTCCCGCGCCGACGCCGCCGTCCTGCCGCCCACGCCCGTCACGACCGACCCGGAGATCTCGCGATGAACCTCGTCCTGGCAGCCCGACGTTCCTTCCACGCCGAGCTCATCAAGCTGTGGCGGCCGAGCACCGCCGTCGCGATGGCGATTCTCGCCGTCCTCAGCGTGCTGTCCACCGCTCTGCTTTTCGGCCTGGCCGATGCCGGCGAACCCGGTGCCGCCGGCGCCGGCGGCTCGGGAGGCTTCGACGTCACCACCGGACAGGTGTCGACGGCGGGCGGAATGGCTCTCGGCCTCACCAGCAGCAGCACCTTCACCGGGCTGCTGGTCTTCCTCGTCTTCGCGATCACCATCACCCTCGAGTACAGCCAGGGAACACTGCGGACGCTGTTCCTGCGCGAACCCCGCCGGCTGGGCTGGCTGGCCGGTCGGATGTCGCTGACGCTGGCCCTGACCGCGGTGGCGTTGATCTGCGCGGTCGTCCTGAGCGTGGGCGTCGGGTACGTCGTCGCGACGCTGCGCGGGATCGACACGTCCGCCTGGTGGAGCGCCGACGGTGTCCGGCATCTCGCCTCGGGTTACCTCAACGCGCTGGTCGCCGCCGCCTTCTTCGGGGTGGCCGGCACGGCGCTCGGGCTCGTGCTGCGCTCGACCGCGCTCACCCTGGCGGTCGGGGTCGCCTGGACGTTCCCGATCGAGCACATCATCCAGGAGTCGTGGGGCGCATCGAATCGGGTGTTGCCCGGCCTCGTGTTCGACGCGATCGGCCAGGGCGGCGTCAGCGAAGCCGGCTACGGGACGGCGCTGCTCGTCGGGACGGCCTACGCGCTCGGGGCTGCCCTGCTGGGCGCGATCACCCTGTCGCGCCGGGATGTCACCGCCTGATCACACATATGCAATGAGAGCAGACGGCGGGCCAGACAAAGCCTATAATAACCACCTAACGTGCCCGGCCGACGACGACAGGGGATCGGATGGCGCCTCCGACACGGCAGCGGCGCTCCGCCGGCTGCGATCGCCCTGCCCGGTGAGCCCCTTCGACCGGCTCCTGCGCGAACTCGACGGGACCGACGCCTACGCCGTCCTCGGTGTGAGNCGCTCCGCCGATCGCGCCGAGATCCGCCGCGCCTACCGGGCCCGGGTGCGCGCCCATCACCCGGACAACCCGAGCAGCCGGCATCCCGGTTCGATCCGCGCGATGCAGCTCATCGTCGCATCGCACGAGCTGCTCGAGAAGTGGCGAGGCGACTACGACGCCCGCACCGGCCGCCCCGGCCGCCCGCACCGGGACGCACGCGCCACCCCGCGGCCCGCATCCACCCGACCAGCCGCATCGGACCCACCAGCCGCATCGACCTCGCCAGCCGCGGACGTCCGGGCCCGGCGCTCCACCCACCGGGTCGCGGGCGGCGGGGACNCCACCGGCCACCATTTCTTCTCCAGCGGCCACCACTATTCGACCGGCTACCCGACGAGCCGGTCCCAGGGGCCGGGCACCCATCCCCACCGCCGGGCAGCCTGGTCGGCGTATCCGCCGGTTCGGCCGGCCAGCGCAGCCGCCACCCCCACGGGCTCCGTTCTCCGCACCGGTTCCGGCATCCGCTCCGATTCCGGCACCGCCTCCGCCTCCGGCCCCGGCACCGACTTCGACCTCCGCATCGGCTTCGGCCTCCGCACCGAGAGCAGTGCCCGAGGCACGAGCGGTACCCGAGGCGCGAGCAGTACCCGAGGCGGGAACGGCGTCCAGTCCGAGGGCGGGCCCCGGGGCGGGCCGGATCCGCGACCCGATCCGCGGGATCCCCGGGTCTGGCCGCCGGCCCGCACGCGGGCGAGCGGCGGGGATCGGCTGCCGCAGCGGCGGGCGCCCAGCCACCGGGCCGTGCGGGTCCGCAACCACCTCGGACTGTCCATCGTGGCGACCATCCTGTGCGCGCCGGTCGGGGCGTTCGGGCTGGTGTACTCGCTGCGGACCAGCGACCGGCTCGCCCGGGGCGACGTGGCCGGGGCGCGGCTGGCCTCCCGGCGCTGCCGTGCCTGGTGCCTGGCCGCGACCGCCGCCGGCGTCGTCCTGCTGAGCGTCCTGGCCGCCGTCGGGGGTCGCAACGGCCCGGGCTGACGGCGGCCCGGGGCTTACGGAACGCTGTCGATCTCGGGCGCGGCGGCCGGCCGGGCCGGTGGCGGTGTTCACTGGATGGTGTGGCATCCGATGGCTCGCCGGTGGGACGACGGGTCGTCCTCAGCATGATCACCCTCGGTGCCGCGGGGGTCGTGTTCGGAGCGCCGGTGGAGCGTGCCGTCGAGCGGGTGGTCACCCCGATCCGGGAGAAGGACCCGACGGGGCTGTCCGACTTCGTGCCCATCGGGGGCTTCCGCTACTACACAGTGACCTCCAGCGTCCCCAGGCTCGGCCCGGACGACTACCGGCTGCGCGTGCACGGCCTGGTCGATCGGCCGCTGACGCTGACGCTGGCCGACCTCGGCCGGATGCGGCAGACGACCCTCGTGCGCGATTTCCAGTGCGTGACGGGCTGGCGGGTCGGGGCGGTGCACTGGTCGGGCGTGCTGCTGCGCGACCTGCTCGCGGCGGCCGGCGCCCAGCCCGCCGCCACCGCGCTGACCTTCCGGTCCTTCGACGGCCTCTACACCGAGAGCCTCACCCTCGACCAGGCCACCCGACCGGACGTCCTGGTCGCCCTGACCATGCTCGGCGCGCCGGTGACACACGACCACGGCGGGCCCGTCCGGCTGTACGTGGCGCCGATGTACGGCTACAAGTCGATCAAATGGCTGGGCGAGATCGAGGTGGTCGACGCGGTCACTCCGGGCTACTGGGAACGCCAGGGGTACGACGTCGACGGCTGGGTCGGCCGGTCGAACGGTCGGGCCGATGAAGCCGTCTGACCCGCCGCCGGCGCCCGCCGACCTGCCCGCGCCCGCGGCGGGCCTGGTCCGCCGGTTCGGCCGGGTGCCCCGGTGGGTGCACTGGTGGACGGCGGCCCTGATGGGCTGCTGCCTGCTCACCGGCGCCACGCTCTACCTACCGCCGCTGGCCCGCCTGGTCGGTCGCCGCCCGCTCGTCGAGACCGTTCACCTCTACGCCGGGCTCGCCCTGCCGGTGCCCATGCTCGCCGCCGCCGCCTCGGCCGGCTACCGCCGCGACCTGCGGGCGCTCAACCGGTTCACCGCGGCCGACCGCGCCTGGCTGCGTGCCAGCCTGCGGTTCGGCTCCTGGCGGCGGGCCGCCGCCCGGGCCCGGATCGCGGCCGGCGTCGGGAAGTTCAACGCCGGGCAGAAGCTGTTCGCCGCCTTCGTCGCGGGGGGCGCCCTCGTGATGCTGGGCACCGGCGTGATCATGAAGTGGGGGGCCGGGCCGCTGGGCCCGATTCCGGTCGGCTACCGCACCGGCGCCACGTTCGTGCACGATCTGCTCGCCTACGGCCTGTTCTTCGGAGTCGTCGGGCACCTGTGGATGGCGGCCCACGACCCGGTGGCACTGGTCGGGATGCGCACCGGCACGGTGCCCGTCTGGTGGGCCGCCCGGGAGCATCCCGCCTGGTCGCCGGGGGCGGCCGTCCCGCCCCGCCCGCCCCGGTGAGCGAGACCACGGACCGGGACGGCGGCAAGATCAGTTGTTGCGCGACACGATCGCCACGGTGATCACGATGGCGACGACGTACACCAGCAGGACCACCACAAAGGCGATGAGCGAGATGATGCACCAGCGCCTGGCCCGGCCCGACGCCTCCCGGGCACCCGCGAGATTGCCGGTCTGCAGCCGGGTCTGGGTCTGGGTGGCGTAGACGATCGCCACGATCCCCGTGGGCAGGCAGCACAGCAGCGTCGCGACGAGCGACTGCCACAGGTAGGTCCGGATGGGCCGGTCCGCGGCGGGCGTCGCGACGGCGCCGCCCGGCTCCGGCTGCGGCCAGCCGCCTGGCTGACCGGACCCGTCCGGCCAGCCGGTGGTCCCGGGACTGTCGGCGTAGCGGGGGTGTCCGGGATCGCCGGAGTCGCCGGGATCGCCGGGGTCGCCGACGGGCTGGTTCCACGCCGAGGACGGGCCGACGCCGGAGGGATCCGGACGTTCACCACCGGGCGGACTGGACACCGCGAAGTGCCCTCAGACCGCGGCCGGCCCGAGCGTCGAGTACGACGTGCTCGAGCTGCTGTCGAAACCGCCGACCAGGGCCACGATGAGAAAGATGACGAACGACGCCACACCGGCGAGCACCGAGATGATGCACCACATCCGCGCCTTCTTCGAGGCGTCGAGCGCCCCGTTGACGTCGCCCATCTGCCGGCNACCGTCGACCTTGGTCGCATAGACGATCGCCACGACCCCTGCAGGCAGGCAGCACAGAATGGTCACGGCGATCGACTGCCAGAGGTAGTTCGAGATCGGCCGGCCATACGGCGGCGGCGGGCCGAATCCGCCGGGGCCGCCGTAACCCCCGGGAGCCCCATAGCCGGGCGGCGCTCCGTAGCCCTCCGGGCCGCCGAAGCCCTGCGGCGCCCCGTACCCACCGGGCGGCGGTCCGTAGCCAGGCGCCGGAGCCCCGTAGCCGCCCTGCTCGTAGCCGCCCTGGCCCTGACCGTAGCCACCCGGACCCTGGCCACCCTGGCCGTAGCCGCCCTGCTCGTAGCCGCCCTGCTCGTAGCCGCCCTGGCCCTGGCCGTAGCCACCCGGACCCGGACCCTGGCCGTAGCCGCCCTGGCCCTGNCCACCCTGGCCGTAGCCGCCTTGGCCCTGGGGGTGGCCACCCTGGTCGTGACCGCCCTGCGGGTACCCGCCCGGCGGGTACTCGGGTGGCTGGGACATACGGTGNGCTCCTGATGTCGGCGGGGCGTCCAGGCCGAAGCCCGGCCGCCGCCGCGCCTGGCTGGCATGACCACCGGGGCACCAAACCAGGAGCCGCCGACGCGCGCCGGCCATGACTCCCGATCCCTGCGGAATCCGTGGGTCACCGACGTGAACCACCACGGCGCCCCAGTCCGCGCGCACATTGTGACACAACCGGAACCTCTGCCCACCATACGTTCCACACCACGCGGCGCGATCGGAACGACCCGGGCACCGGACCGCCGGACCAGCGGACAGCCGGGGGTCCCCGAGCGGCCACCGGACCCATCAAACCCACGGCTCACACAAGGCACACACATGGCTCGAGAGCCACCAGTGCGGACGAATCACCCATAGCGNCCGAGCTGGGACAACGCCTCGAATTCCGTCCGTGTAGGGTCTCGTCGTATCTAACTAGGCAGCCAGTCGGGGCACCGAGGGGGTAACCCGGCAGCCGATCCATACATCTCAGGCCGCTGCGCGACACGGAGGTCATCAGCTTCGACGCCGAAGCAGGGACCCGGGGGGGTTCTGACGACGCCACCGCCACGCACGGAGGGATACCCGCGGTGAAACACCGATCGGAGGGCAACCCCAGCCCGCCCAGAGCCCGAGCCGGCTCCCGACGTCGACGCCGCCGCCCACACCATCCCGCCTGGATCGCCTCACTCGGCGTCCTGGCCCTGCTGGCGGCCGCCCTCGGCTGGAACATCGCCCCCGCACACGACTCGGCCGGCGAGAACGGCTCCACCACCGTCGAGGCCGCCGCCGTCCACGTGAACTCGCGCCATCGCGGCGGCGACCCGAAGGCGACGCCCAGCGCGTCGGCGCGGCCGAGCGGCACGGGCCGCAGTCACGTCACGGCCGCATCGCCGTCGTCTCCCAGCCAATCGGCCGCGGGCGCGCCGACCGGCACGACCGCCGCGAAGCCGGCGGTACCGGCCCTCACCAAGCCGACGATCCCGACCACGCAGCCAACGACGAAGCCACCGGCCGCCCAGGTACCCGTCGTGCCCGTCGGCGGCGGGGGCGGCTCCGTGCCCGGCGGCATGAGCGGCGTCTCCGCCGGCTCGATGACCCAGGTGCGAGCGTGGGAGAGCTTCCGCGGCTCGTCCGTCAACGCCGTGCTCACCTTCGCCGACCGGTCGAGCTGGCAGACCATCACCAACCCCTGGGTCGGCAGCGGGCCGGAGAAGTTCTCGACGTTCAACGGCACCTGGGTCATCTCGCAGCCCTTCTTCCCGACCGGCGGCGGCGACATGAACTCGTGCGCGAGCGGCGCCTACTCCGGCCACTGGGCCGACTTCGGCCGCTGGCTGGTCGGCAAGGGCCGCCCGGCGAGCATCATCCGGCTCGCCTGGGAGTTCAACGGCAACTGGTTCCCCTGGTCGGTGTCCAAGACGAGCGCCACCACGTGGGTGAACTGCTTCCGGCAGGTCGTCGGCGCGATCCGCTCGACGGACCCGCAGGCCCGGATCGACTGGGCGCTCAACGCCCACAGCGGCGGTGCCTGGTCGGTGTACCCGGGTGACCAGTACGTCGACATCATCGGCATCGACAGCTACGACCAGTGGCCGGCGAGCACCACCGACGCGGCCTTCGCCCAGCAGTGCGCCGACCCGACCGGCCTGTGCTCGGTGATCGCGTTCGCGCGGGTGCACGGCAAGCAGTTCTCGGTCCCCGAGTGGGGGCTGGTCTCCAAGTCCGACACGGGCGCGGGCCGGGCCGGGCAGGCCGGCGGGGACAACCCCGTCTACATCCGCAACATGTACCAGACGTTCGCCGCGAACCGGGACGTGCTCGCCTACGAGACGTACTTCAACAACTCCGAGGCCGGCAACGTGCACTCGTCCCTGGTCGGCCCGAACGAGAACCCGAGCGCCGCCGCCACCTACGCCTCGCTGTGGTGAACCGCGTGGCGGGGCGTCACAGTCGGATCGGCGCCGCCGGCGGTCCCGAGCGCAGCCAACCCTCGACGAGGCCGACCAGGCGCGTCGGATACACGGTCTGCTCCGTCGCCCGCAGCTCGGGCACGGTCCACCAGGCCCAGCCGAGGAGCGACCCGCGTTCGGTCTCCGTCCAGGACGACGGGTCGAGTTCGAGGCGGTGTGGGACCCGCGCGACGTAGAACGTGTCGAACTGCTGGAACGTGCGGCCCAGGAAGGTGAACGACGCCCGGCGGGTGGCGACCGCCGGGCCCGGGTCGGCCAGGCGGTAACCGACCTCCTCGAACACCTCCCGGACCGCGGCCTGCTCGGTGCTCTCCCCCTCGTCAAGGCCGCCGCCGGGCACATGCCACCACTGCGGGGCGTCGTCGAGGGTCGGATCGTGCGACCTGAGCAGGAGCACCGCGTCGGAAGGGTCGACAAGCACGACCCGCGCGGCCAGGCGAATCTGCAGGGCCATCCCACCAGCCTCGCAGCCCGGGTNGTCCCCACCGGCACCCAACCGTCGCGATGTGGCGGGAATCGCGGCCGTCCCACGGCCAGGTTCACCTGTCCGCGTGCTCGACAACGTCAGCGGCGGGCCCGCGGGCGGCATTCCCCCCGACATCGCTGCTCGCTCGATCCGTCAGGATCGCGCTCGCGACAACACCGACGAGATGATCGGCGCGTGGCGCGAGCGAGGGTTGGTCGCCGAGCCAGGCGAGCGCCCCGGCCAGCGCAAACAGGTCAGTGCCATCGATGTCGGTCCGCGCCATGCCCTCGGCCTGAGCTCGGATGAGCAGNCGCGTGCCTGCCGCGCGCATCGTGACGCACGAAGCATGGAGTGCGGACTGCGCGTCCGCGATGGCGGCCATCATCGACGCCACAACGCCGCGATAGGTGTGCGCGCACGCGACGAAGTCGCGTAGCCACGACACGAGAGCATCCTCGGGCGAGCCCGACGTCTCGAGGTCGCCCGCCCTTGCCGTCAGCTCGTCGAAGCCGGTGCGGAGCAAGGCCTCGAGCAACGCCTCTCGCGTCGGGAAGTGACGGTACAGCGTGCCGAGCCCGACGCCAGCCTTGCGGGCGATGTCGCGCAGCGATGCGTCGGCGCCTTGCTCGGTCACGACGGCGCGCGCGACGGCGAGTAGGTGGTCGTAGTTCTTCCTGGCGTCGGCTCGCATAGTGCCCACCTTGACAATCGGAGCAGTGCTCCATATATTCGGAGCAGTGCTCCGATAAGTGTACCCAGCTGCGCTGAACAGGGGAAGCGATGCCGACGAGCACGATGAAGGCGATTCGGCTGCACGAGCACGGTGGTCCCGAGGTGCTGCGTTACGACGAGGTGCCGATTCCCGCGCCGAAGCCGGGCGAGGTGCTCGTTCGCGTGCACGCGGTCGGCGTCAACCCCCCCGACTGGTACGTGCGCGAAGGAATGCCCAACGTGCCTCCTGAGATAAGGCCGCCTTTGCACTTGCCCATCATTCCGGGGACGGACGTGTCGGGCGTCGTCGAGGCCGTCGCCGCGGATGTGGATGGCCTCTCCCGCGGCGATGAGGTCTTCGGCCTCCTTCGCTTTCCCAGCCTCGAGGCCAGCGCCTACGCCGAGTATGTGGCTGCGCCCGCGTCGAACTTCGCACGCAAGCCGGCTCGCATCGATCACGTGCAGGCGGCAGGGGTGCCCATGGCAGGGCTCACCGCCTGGCAGTTCCTGATCGAGCTCGGGCACGATCAGCTGTCGCCGTTTCAAGCGACGCAGCATCGCCCGATGGCACTCGGCGCCGACACGACGGTGCTCATCAACGGCGCCGCGGGCGGCGTGGGGCACTTCGCGGTGCAGCTAGCAAAATGGAAGCGTGCACGCATCATCGCGGTGGCGTCGAGTGCGCATGAGTCGTTCCTGCGCGAGCTCGGCGCCGACCAGTTCATCGACTACACCAAGAGCCGTCCCGAGGAAGTCGCGCACAACGTTGATCTCGTTCTCGATANCGTCGGCGGTCCCGACAGCAGTCGTTTCCTGCGCACGCTCAGGCGCGGCGGCGCACTGTACCCGGTGTTCTTCGGTGGCTACAACCCCGCGGAAACCGCGAAGCTGGGCGTCACGATCTCGGGCACCCAAGTGCGCTCGAACGGCTCGCAGCTCGCGGAACTCGGATCCTTGCTCGATGCGGGCACGCTGCGCGTCGCCCTGGACAGCACGTTTCCGCTTGCGGATGCTCGAGGGGCGCACGAACGAGCCGCCCGTGGGCACATCCAAGGCAAGATCGTACTCACGGTCGCGTGACCTCGTCCCGCACCGACCGCCTCGTCCGGGCGGACGCCGCTCGGCGTGTCACCAACCCGGTACAACGTTCATGGACGGCGCGCTAAAGACCTACGGGGGTGGCGCGCAGGAGCTCGACGTCGTCGTCGGCGCCGCGCAACTCGACCCGTGCGGCCTCGACCCGCCCGAACGCGTAGAGGACGAGTTCCTCCGGCGGCCCCATGATCTCCACGGTCGGCTCGCCGGCGTGCAGGGTGCGCCGGCCTGGCCGATCCGTGCGCTCGGCGACGACACCGACGCCGGCCCGGCGGAACCCGGCGAATCCGATCAGCCACAGGGCCATCCACATCGCGTCGCGGCCCGTGTCGTCCAGCGGGCGCGGCTCCCAGCCGGCGTCCGCGCGGCGGATGTCCTCGGCGTGGACGAAGAACTCGACGAAGTTCGCCGCATCGTCGATCAGNCCGACGCGGGTCGGTTGCCACCACGGCGGTCCGGCCCGGAAGGTCTCGACCAGCTCGGGATAGGGATGGGCCCGCATGGTGGCCCGCTCGGCCCGCTCGGTGATGCCGTGCAGGCTGCTGATGACCAGGCCGGGCGCGGCCCAGGGCACCCGCTCCCGGGTGACGAGGTGCGCGACCAGATCGTGGTTGGTCCACCCGGTGCAGAGGGTGGGATGACCCGGGCCGAGGTCGGTGAGCAGATCCGCGAGCGCCTGCCGCTGTGCGCGGGCGCGGCGCTGGGCGGGTTCCGGTCCGGTCGCCATGAGCCGCACTCTAGGCGACGCCGGCCGTGACGGGGCGCACCGCGACGGGCGCCGCGCACCGATTCCCCGACCTTTGCCCCGCCCGGGACCGCCCGGCACCGGCGGGAGGAGCGCCGCCCGGCAGGTCATCCACCCCGCAGTCGGCCAGCATCGGCGATGCCACCGTCGCCACCGGTGAGATGTCCCACCGGCGCCGTGCCACCCGGCGGTGCGGGCGGCGGGCGGCGGGCCAGGTGGGTCTACTGGCCGGGCAGGCGGGCGACCGTCACGAAGAAGTCGTCGATGTGGCGCACCACCGCCACGAACCGCTCGAAGTCGACGGGCTTGGTGATGTAGGCATTGGCGTGCAGGTCGTAGCTGCGCAGCACGTCCTCTTCGGCTTCGGAGGTGGTGAGCACCACCACCGGGATCCGCCGTAGCCGCTCGTCGGCCTTGACCTCGCGCAGCACTTCCCGCCCGTCGCGGCGCGGCAGATTCAGGTCGAGCAGGATCAGGTCGGGGCGGGGCGCGCCCGCGTACTCCCCCTCGCCGCGCAGGTAGGCCAGCGCCTCGACACCGTCGCTGACCACGTTGAGATGGTTGCGCAGCTTGTGATCCTCGAACGCCTCCCGGGTCATCAGNACGTCCCCGGGATCATCCTCGACGAGAAGCACCTCGACAGGAACGAGCGATTCGCTCACGATGATCCTCCGGATGGCCGTGCGCTGCTGGGGGCGGGGGCAGGGGTGGACGGTGCGGGTGCGGGCGGTTCATCCGCGGACGCCGGTGCCGCCGACGCCGCCGACGGCGGGGACAGCAGGCCGACGGCGTCGACCAGCGCGGCCGGCTCGGACATCGAGGCCGGCAGGGACCTCTTCGGCAGGGTGAACCGGAAGGTCGTGCCGTGATCCACGGTCGCGTCCAGCCAGATCCTGCCGCCGTGGAACTCGACGATCTTGCGGCACAGGGCCAGCCCGATGCCCGTGCCCTCGTACACGTCCCGGCCGTGCAGGCGCTGGAAGATCACAAAGATCTTCTCGGCGTACTCCGGGTCGATGCCGATGCCGTTGTCCGCGCAGGCGAACTCCCNCTCCTCTGCCCGCTCGACGGCGCTGACATGCACGCGCGGGACCTCGTCGCCGCGGAACTTCAGCGCGTTGCCGATCAGGTTCGTCAGCAACTGGGCGAGCAGCACCGGATCCCCCCGCACGACGGGCAGCTCGTCGGCGGTGACCTCGGCCTGCAGGCTCTCGATCGTCAGGGAGAGGGTGGTCGTGGCCCGGCCGAGGATGTCGCCGAGNGGGATGTCGACGAAGCCCTCGGTGGTCCGCCCGACCCGGGAGAAGGCGAGCAGGTCGTTGATGAGCTGCTGCATCCGCTTGGCGCCGTCGACGGCGAAGGCGATGTACTGCGTGCCCCGCTCGTCGAGCTTGTCGCCGTAGCGCCGCTCCAGCAGCTGGCAGAAGCTGGCCACCTTCCGCAGCGGCTCCTGCAGGTCGTGCGAGGCGACGTAGGCGAACTGTTCCAGGTCACGGTTGGACCGCTGCAGGACCTCGGCCTGCGTCTCCACCGCGATGCGCGCCGCCCGCGCGACCCCCAGTTCACCCAGGAGCTGCTGGCGCATCGACTCCACGTCGCTGGCCAGCGCGATCATGTCGGGCGGCCCCGCGGGTTTGACCACGTGGTCCAGCCGGCCGGAGGCCACGGTGCGCGCGTCGCCGGCCACCTGCTCGATCGGCCGGGTGACCCAGACCCGCAACGCCCGCGCGATCGCCGCCAGCAGGACGACCAGGACCAGCGCGCCGATCGCCAGGGCGAGGACGAGGAAGCGCAGCGCGTCGCCGACGTTGTCCCGGGCCGTGATCGCCTTCGTCCGCAGCGCCGACTCCAGGTCGTCGGACGCGGCGCGGACCGCGTCGAAGCGCCGCTTGCCGAGCTCTGGCGACAGCAGCGTCGCCGCCTTCGGTCCCCGGTCGCGGACAGCGGTGATGGCCGGGTCGGCGTAGTCGCGGTGCCAGGCCCGGATCCGGTCCTGGAGGGTGGTGAGCTTCCCGAGCAGGTCAGGCCGCTCGGCAAGGCGGCGTTGCAGGTCCGCAAGCTGGGCGCTCTCTTCGCGGCGGCCGTTGTCGTAGGGCTCGAGGAACTCCTCGCGGGCCTGGAGCAGGTAGCCCCGCATGCCGGTCTCCTGGTCGACCAGGCTGCTGACGAGTTGCGCGGAGCCCAGCAGGGCCGGGGCCATGATGTCGCTGCGGGTGTGGATGGCGTTGTCGAGCCGCACCAGCGACGACACGACCAGCCCGACGATGATGAGCAGGGCCGCCGCCGCGGCCGTGTAGGTCACCCCAAGCCGGCGCCNCAACCGCCAGCTTCGAGCGAACGCCAACCCGAACCGCCCGAACCGCCCGGACGGGCCGTCCGGGCCGGAAGATCCACGGGGCTTTGCCATCAGTCGGCCCCCCACATCAGCAGCAGCAGGGCGACGTCGTCGGTGAGTGGGCCGCCGTTGCGGGCCTCGACCCGGTCGATGAGGCTGTCGAGCAGGCCGTCCGGCCCGTCCGGGGGCCAGAGCCGGGCGATCTCGGGCAGCACGCCCTCCCAGCCGAGGGGCTCCCCGCCCGGCCCCTCCCGACCTTCCAGCAGGCCGTCGGTCGCCAGCAGCAGCACCCACCGCGGGCCGAGTTCGACCAGCACATCCTCGGTGAGGTCCTCGTCGAGGATGCCCAGCGCCGGCCCGACGACGTCACCGGGCAGCGCGGCAAGCCGGGGGTGCAGCAGCGCGGGCGGTGGGTGGNCGGCCAGCCGCATCCGCATCGAATCCCGGTCGGGCGCGATCGAGAGGGCACAGACGGTGGCGAAGATCTCCTCGTGTTCGCGTTCGCTGACCAGCACCCGCTGGAGATACCCGAGCCGGTCGGCCTCCGCCACCCCGGCCAGGACGAGGGTGCGCCAGGCGATGCGCAGGCTGACCCCGAGGGCGGCCTCGTCCGGGCCGTGCCCGCAGACGTCGCCGAGCAGCACGTGGACCGTCCCGTCGGGGGTGGACACCATGTCGTAGAAGTCGCCGCCGAGCAGCGACTGCTGCCGACCAGGCCGGTAGCGGGCGGCGTGGCGCAGCCGGCGGTCGTCATAGAGCGGACGGGGCAGCAGCCCCCGTTCGAGCCGGGCCCGCTCGTCCGCTTGCAGCTCCGACTCGCGCAGCGCCTGGGCCGCCGTGTCGGCGCGCTTGCGCTCGATCGCGTAGCGCACGGCACGCACCAGATCCCGCCCATCGACCTGGCCCTTGACGAGGTAGTCCTGGGCTCCGGCGGCGACCGCCTGGGCGCCCCGGTACTCGTCGACCAGACCGGTGAGCACGACCACCGGCGCGCCCGCCTCCACCGCCAGCAGCCGGCGCAGCGCCGAGAGGCCCTCGCTGTCGGGCAACCCGAGGTCCAACAGCACGCAGGCGACCTGCTCGCTACGGCGGACCGCCTCGGCCACCGTGCGCACCCGGGTTAGTTCAACCGGCGCCGCAACCTCGTCGAACAGCTCGGACACCAGGAAGGCGTCCGCGTCATCGTCCTCGACGAGGAGTATCGGCCAAACCACATCCGCCGGTTCCGTTCCTGGCACCCGGACCGCGGTGCTCTCGGTTCCTGACACATCTCCTCGGCAGTGCACGACACGCGGGCCATTTAGGCCCATCCTGGACCCGAAGCATGGCATGCCCAGGGGTGACCGCGCGCAACGGAACGCCGAACGCGCTACGCGCCACGGCCGCTACCAGAGCGAGGTTAGGACTATTTCACCATCGGGTCAGGCCAGGCGGTGCTCGATCCGCCGGAGTTCCGTGGGGACGACCACACCGGGCCCGTGATGGGCGAGCGCCGGTGGGCTCAGCGCCGCAGGCCGGACCCGCTCTCGGACCCGCTCTCGGACCCGGACTGGGACCCGGACTGGGACTGGTCGGCTGGCGGCGCGAGCTCATCCGCCGCCGGCCACTCCGGGGCGGGCGAGGTGGGCCGGCCGAGCAGGTACCAGCCCCACAGCCCGGCAGGCGCGGGGGCCCGCACCGGGGCGCCGGCCACCTCGCGCGAATCCATCACGTCGAGCAGATGGTCGAAGCTGCCGAGCAGCCGGACCGCCAGGCTGCCGCCGAAGATCCCACCGTGCCCGAGATGCGGGTGGGGTCGGGTCGGGGCGTGGCGCATGGCGTCGGCGAAGCGGTCGAGCAGGTGCCGGCGGTCCGCCTCGGAGAGCCGTTCGGTGAGCTCACGCAGCAGCTCGTCCTCTGCCTTCGCGTGCTCGGCGAGCAGCGCCGCGAGGTCTCGCCGCAGGCTGGCGACGCTGCCCGCCGGGCGATTGAGATCCCCCTGCACGTACTGCTCGATGCCGCGCATCACCGACGAGCACCGGCGGGCCAGCCGGCCCAGCTCCGCGACCCGCGCCCGGCCGCCCGGCACCCGGCGGGCCATCTCCGGGTAGACGACTGCCTCCATCGCACTGAGGTGGGCCGAGACGGCCGCCACCGCCGCGTCGCTGGCGTGCAGCGCCTGGCGCGGATCGGTGGGGGACGCGTCCGGGGGGGAGGCCGCGTCGCGNCCGTCGCGGGACAGTTCAAGGAGATGGACAGCATCCTCGTGCGCCGCGTCCACCAGGGTCGTCAACGTCTCAGCCATGATCACCTCACCCGTGATGGGTCGAAACGTAGCGGAGAGTTACTGGCACAGTGAAGCTACGCCTTCGCGACCGGGGCCGCATCCCGACGGTCCTCACGCAAGGGGACCGAGAGCATCACAAAAGGTGCCGGTCGCCCACATCGATGCCTACCGTAAGGAAGGATTCCACTACTATTGNGGACATGATTGGCAGTAATGTCCCCATGGCCCGGGACCAGGCCGTCTTCGCCGCCCGCTCGCGCCTCGTCGACGTCCGGCGTCGGTTTCTCGGCCATGACCTTCCGCCCCTGGGGGCCCTGATCATCCGCCATCAGGTGGCGGTCCCGGANGGGGCTGAATGGCCCTGGGCCCTGGTGTCCAACTGGCANCACGCGACCCTGCTGGGCGGGCGCAGCCTGAACGACGGCGCGCACCCGTCGGTGGCGCACATCCGGATGGGCCGACCCCTGCGCATCCGCAGCGCCGACGTCGTCGACTGGGCGATCATCGACGCCCGCGGCGAGATCGTCGAGGGCGCGTGGACCCGCCGGCTGCGCGCCCCGGCGGACACGACCACCTGAGCGGCATCCGCTCCGGACGGCACTGCCTCTCCGGGCAGCACTGCCTCTCCGGACGGCTCAGTCGCGCCAGCCGGTCAGCTCCATCCCGCGAGGATNCTCCAGCCGGAACGAGAACTCCACCCGCCCGGTCGCGCCCGGATCGAGCGCAAGCGTCCACGAAAGCAGGCCGACGTCGGTCCGCTCGTCCGGTTCGGGCCGTGCCTGGAAGTCCCGGACGGTGACGCTCTCGTGCCGGGAGACCGGGATCTGGTCGCGCACCACCGTCCGGACCGGCCGGGGGGTGTGGTTGGTCACCTCGATGCGGTAGCCGGCCTCGATCCGCCGGTTGCCGCCGACCACGCGGCGTCCCGTGGCGCGGTGGACCAGCTCGCGCTCGACCCGCACCCGGTCGTCGACGCCGAGATGCAGCTCGACCTCGGCCCCCGGCGGCACCGTGCCGATGGTGCCGCTGCCGGCGAAGTCCCCGCCGTGGAAGATCGAGACCTTGCCGGGCAGCAGGGTGTGCGGCGAGGTGTTGGTGATGGTGGCCCGCAGGTAGGCGTCGGGAGAGATCCTGGGAACGGTCAGATGATCGAGAGTGGCGCCGAACTCGATTACCGCGACGGTGAGGCGGTGCCGGTCGCCGTCGGCCGGGATCGCGACCTGTCGGGGCGGCCGGTACGTCGCCGACCCGGCGAAGTCGATCTCCGGTTCGTCGGCCACCGCCGTCCTCAGGACCTTCACCTGCTTCGCCTTCGACCGACCTCGGGACAGGCCCTGCGGCGGCCCACCGGCGGCGAACATCGCCGGCGTCGGGGCCGCAGCCGGCGGCGGGGGCGGCGGCGGTTGGCTCAGGTCCACGAACTGGGGGGTGAGCTCGGGCAGTTCCGCGTGCGCGGCCGGGCGGGCCGTCGAGAGCACGAGATCGGCCGTGTCCGGCCAGTCCTCGCCGCTGCGCTGGGCAATCAACGCGAACCAGGTCAACGTGACCCGCTCCCCCTCGAGGCGAGCGTCGTAGCCGGCCCGCCAGCCCGCGGTCGGGACCAGATACGTCACCTCCAGCTCGACCTCGACTCCCTCGTCGGCGGCCTTCCGGCCGGCCTTGTCGCCAGCATCGAGGTCGAGGTTCACGACGACGGTGCGGGTGTCCGGGACGCGGGGGGCCTGCCGGGCCTCGATCGTCCGGTCGAGCGCCGCGAGCCGCCGTTCGAGGTCGGCCCGGCGCTCGGCGAGGGCGCGGCGGCGGGTGTGGACCTCGCCGATCCGGGCCGCGAGCAGGTCCTCGGCGGTGGCCAACCCCTCGGCGGCAGCGGGGGTCGAGGCCCAGGACCGTGCCAGGGCGGCGGCCGCGGTGCGCGTCGCGATGTCGAGGAAGCCCCGCCGTGCCTGCTCGGCGTCATCCTCGTCGGCGATGGTGGACAGCTCGGCGGCCAGCGCGAGCCGGCGCGTGGCGAGATCCGCGCCGGCGGTGTCGGCGGGCTCCGGGTGCGTACGGGCGACCACGTCGACCCCGAGCACCCGGCCCGGTCCCCGGCCGCCGACGCGGACCGAGTCGGGCGCGAGCTCCCAGGGCAGGCCGTCCAGCTCGACCCGGACGCCCGCCCCCGCGGACCCGTCACCCACGGGAACGGGCAGTCGGACCCGGCCCCGCCGGATGATCCGGGNGCCCCGGGGGTGGATGACGACCGAGGCGATCGGCGCGTCGAGTCGCACGGGCTGCGGCAGGTCATCGCTCACCATGGCCGATCAGCCTAGTGCGCGGATGATCAGCCTGCGGACCGCCCGTCCACCCCCGCCGCGTCGCGGATCAGCCTGGTACGGCGAGGAACTCGTCAGGATCGGACACGACGCGCGTCTCGTCCTCGACCACGAGGCCGCCCACGTCGGCGAACGGGATCCCACGGCGCGCGGGCCGCCCGGCGCATCGCGGCAACGCGCGGCGACCATCGACTGTGGGCGGCCGGGTGCTCGAGCGGCCGGAGCCCCGGGCGACGGGTCACCCGAGCGCGAGGACGTAGGCACCCCGGAACGTAGGCACCCGGGAACGTAGGCACCCGGGAACGTGGCAACTCGGGAACGTGGGTAACTGGCAACGTGAGCGGCGGGAAAGCGGGCGAGGGAAAAGAGGCGATGGTGCGAGACGACGCGGCAAGCGCGGAGCCGATGCGCGCGGGACCGGGCGGTCACCCGGGCGTGCCCGGCCAGGTGGGTGGCGAGCATCCGGTGCTCGGCGCCCTGGAGGACGCTCTGGGGCAGGCGTCGGCGAACGCGCACCGGCTTGCCGGCGCGCTAAGCCGGCCGGTGTCGCTGGTCCGGGTCGGCCGCAAGCGCCGCCGGGCGCCGCGGGTCGAGCTGCCGGCGACGCCCGACGGCCGGGTGATGGCGTGCGGGGTCTACAGCCAGGGGCAGTGCGTGACGATGGACGTCGATCATTCCGACGCGCTGCGGGTGGCGCGGACCGAACGCGACGGCTTCGCCTGGCTGGGCCTGTTCGAGCCCAGTTACGACCAGCTCGCCGCCATCGCGCAGGAGTACGGCCTGGACAAGCTCGCCGTGGAGGACGCGGTCACCGGCGGCCAGCGGCCCAAGCTCGAGCAGTACGAGAACCACCTGTTCGTGGTGCTCAAGACCGCCAGCTATGTGGCGCACACCGAGGTGACGGATACCTCCGAGGTGGTCACCACCGGCGAGATCATGATCTTCCTCGGCGAGGACTTCGTGGTGACGGTGCGGCACGGCCAGCACGGGGAGATGACCAGGCTGCGGGGCCGACTCGAGGCCGCCCCGGAGATGCTCCGGCACGGGCCGACCTCGGTGCTGCATGCCATCTGCGACAGCGTCGTCGACAACTACGTCGACACCGTGGAGAAGATCCAGGTCGACGTCGACCAGATCGAGGCCGGCGTGTTCCGGCGCGACCAGATCCCGTCCACGGAAAGCGCCTACCAGTTGAAGCGCGAGCTGCTGGAGCTCAAGCACGCCGTCCAGCCGCTGGCTGGCCCGCTGCGCACGCTCACGACGGACGGCCCGCGGCTGGTCGATGCGGCGATGCGGCGGTACTTCCGGGACGTCGCCGACCATCTCGAGCAGGTCAGCGAGCGCATCGAACACTTCGACGAGCTGCTGTCGTCGGTGCTGCAGGCCACCCTGACCCAGGTGACGATCGCCCAGAACGAGGACATGCGGCGGATCAGCGCCTGGGTCGCGATCGCCGCCGTTCCCACGGCCCTGGCCGGGATCTACGGAATGAACTTCGAGCACATGCCCGAACTGCGCCAGACCTGGGGTTACCCGGCGGTCCTTGCCGTGATGGCGACGGCATGCCTGTTTCTGTACCGGTCATTCAAACGCAACGGCTGGCTCTAGTAGACCGTCGCCACTAATGTTTGGGGTATAGGTGGCGGAGTTTGGTGCNGGCGTNGGNGGTGGTGAAGTGCCAGTGGACTTGGCGCTGGTCGGNGTTGACGGCTGTCTGCCAGGCGGCGAGTTCGGTGTTGAGCACGTCGAGGTCGTCGATGCGGCGGTCGAGGCATTGGCGGGTCAGTGCGGCCAGTTCGATCTCGGCGATGTTGAGCCAGGAGCCGTGTTTGGGGGTGTGGTGGATCTCGAGGCGCCCGGCGAGAGCGAACGCGACGGCGGGGTCGAAGGCCTCGTAGAGCGAGGCGATGCCGTGGGTATTGAGGTTGTCCATGACCAGCAC